>NZ_JADEWX010000371.1 GCF_015207395.1 Nodosilinea sp. LEGE 07088 | reverse complement strand
GGGGAGAGGGGGAGAGGGGGAGTAATCACGGCACTACGTCTGGTCGAGCCTGGCAGGGCTACTATCGCGCAATGGTGAACCCATCGAAATCAGCTGCATCGGTGTAAGGTTCAGTCTCGACCTGGGTGACTCGGGCACCCGTTGGCCCTTTGTTAGCCCAATGCAGCAGGGTCTTGAGCTGGTCGCTGGTACCCACGGCCACAATTTCAACGGTGCCATCGGGCTGGTTGCGCACAAATCCCTTCACCCCTAGCTCTTGGGCTACTTGGCAGGTGTGATAGCGAAAGCCAACGCCCTGCACGACGCCATGAACGACCGCTCGAATATGTTCCATTAGCCTCTGGTTTGTCGGTTCATTTACCATTCAAGCTGGTCGATGGGCACCGCCGCTACCGCTGGCTCAATCTATGCGGGCGCATAGGTGGCCTGCACAAAGCGATCGCGCCCCGCCAAGTCCAGATGAATCTCAATATCGCGATAGCATCCCTGCGCCACCAGTAGTTCCTTCACCGCCTCCCCCTGGCCCGCCATCATCTCGACTAGCCACAGGCCACCGGGCACCAGATAATCGGGCGCTTGAGTGGCGAGCATGCGGAGGGCTGCAAGGCCGTCATCGCCGCCATCCAGAGCGGCGGCAGGTTCGTGGTTTACCACCTCGGGCTGGAGCGTCGGCAGCAGTGCCGAGGGAATGTAGGGCGGGTTCGATACCAGGGCGCTGATCTGGCCTCGATAGGGTTCCAGGGGTTCAAACCAAGCGCCCTGGTAGAAGGTGATGCGATCGCCTAGATCCATTCTTTTGGTATTGGCCTGAGCAATCGCTAGGGCATTGGGGCTCAGATCCACCGCCAGAATACGAGCTAGCGGGAAGGTTTGGGCCAGGGCGATCGCGATCGCACCGCTGCCCGTCCCCATATCTACCCAAATGCCCCCCGCCAGCTGGTCTCCCCGGGGGCTACTCACCACCGCCGCCATCGCCAGATCGATAATCAGCTCTGTCTCCGGGCGAGGAATCAGCACCGCTGGAGATACCGTCAGGCTGAGGTCTCGCCAGCGGGTTTCACCCACCAGATATTGCACGGGAATACGCTCGGTGATGCGCTGGTGCCAGCGACGATCGAGTTCTGCAAGAGAAAACCATAGGGCAACTTGCGCCCTGCGCTGCACCGTCCCCAACCGCAGCGCCAGCCGATCCACATCGGCCACTGCTGTCAACAGCCAATCGACCTCTTCAGCATCGATACCAGCCGCCTGAGCATCCTGGAGCGCACGGTTTCGCCAGGCCCATAGGTCTGTCCCCGACGTCAAAGCCTCACCCATCCCATCTCCCTATACACCCGGTGCCTGCATACCCTAACGGTGAGTTACGGCCATGGCCCAGGCGATCGGTTCAACCAAAATTGCCTCTGGGCCTAACCCACCCTACCGCCCTTCCC
>NZ_JADEWX010000178.1 GCF_015207395.1 Nodosilinea sp. LEGE 07088 | reverse complement strand
GTGCCCAGACCTTCGAGCGCGTGCAGGCGGGGCTCGGGCCAGTCTCCATGCTTGCCCTGCTGCTCACCCTGGTGCTGATCGTCGTCTGGGGCCTCTCCGCCTTTCTCACCCTGCCGAGGCTGGAAGATCCAGAGATTGTGCAGCGCTTTGCCCGCGTGACCACCTTTTTGCCGGGGTCTACCCCCGAGCGAGTAGAAACCCTGGTGACCGAAAAAATTGAGGATCGCCTGTTTGAGCTAGAGGAAATTGAGTCGCTGCGATCGACCAGCGGCAGCGGCATTTCGGTGATTACCGTCGAACTTAAGGACACCATTGCCGAGGTGGACCCGGTGTGGGCCAAGGTGCGCAGCAAGGTGGATGATGCGGTGCCCGACCTGCCTGGCGACGCCACGGTGCCGGAGTACGCCGACAGCTCCACCAAGGCCAGCGCCCTAATTGTCGGCCTGACCTGGCTGCGAGACGATGCGCCTAACTACGCTATTTTGGGACGGCTGGCGGCGGCGCTGGAAGATCGCCTGCGGGCTATCCCCGGTACGGAAACGGTGGACGTGTTTGGCGAGCCGGACGAGGAAATTCGGGTGGACATTGCCGCTGCGGAGCTGTCGCGGCTGGGATTATCGGCCCAGGCGCTCTCGCAGCAGGTGGCCGCTAGCGACGCCAAGGTGGCGGCGGGAGAGTATCGCAGTGACGGGGCAAAGACCGGCTCCCAGGGGCTGCGCAGCGAATACCTGCTTGAAGTTGACAGCAACCTAAGCTCCCTGGAGCAGATTCGCGCCATACCCATTCAGGCCGGGGAGGAGGGCCAGGTGGCGCGGCTGGGGGATATTGCTGCGGTGACCAGGGGGGTGCAGGACCCGCCGACGGATTTGGCGCTGGTGAATGGGCATCCGGCGATCGCGCTCTCGGCCAAGGTGGAATCGGCTGAACGGGTTGACCTCTGGGCTGAGCAGACCCGCCAGGTGTTAGATGAATTTCGCCGGGAACTCCCCGATGAGCTAGGTCTGCACATCGTGCTCGACCAGAGCCAGTACGTGCAGCAGCGGCTCAACGGCGTGGTGGGCAACCTGGTCCTGGGGTCGGCCCTGGTCATTGGCGTGTCGCTGCTGATTTTGGGCTGGAAGTCGGCGCTGCTGGTGGGGCTATCGCTGCCGCTGACCACCCTGACCGTGTTTGGCACCATGAAGGTGCTCGGCGTGCCCCTGCACCAGATGTCGGTGACGGGCATTATCATCGCCCTGGGGCTGCTGATCGACAACGCCATTATCGCTGTGGATGAGGTGCAGGGACGGCTGCGCCAGGGTCTGTTGCCAGCAGAGGCGATATCGCAAACCGTGCGCCACCTGCTGGTGCCGCTGCTGGCCTCGACCCTGACCACGGTGCTGGCCTTTGTCCCCATTGCCACGTCGCCGGGCAGCACGGGAGAATTCATTGGCACCATCGGGCTGACGGTAATTTTGGCGCTGCTGAGCTCCCTGGCGCTGTCGCTGACGGTGATTGTGTCGCTGGTGGGGCGGCTGCACCATTGGAACCCGCTGCCGCTGCGGCAGGGCTGGTGGCACCACGGTTTTTCTAACCAGGGGCTGGCCAGCGGCTACCGATGGACGCTGCGGTCGGTGTTTCGCCGCCCCTGGCTGGGGGTGGGGCTGTCGCTAGTGCTGCCGATAGTTGGGTTTGCGGTGTTTGCTACGCTGCCCCAGCAGTTTTTTCCGCCCACCAACCGCAACCAGTTTCAGATCGAGTTTGAACTGCCTACCCAGGCTTCTTTAGACGCCACCCAGGCCCAGGTGCGGCAGGCTCGAGAGCTGGCCCTGGAGCACGGCGAAATCGACGATGTGCACTGGTTTATGGGCCGTACCGCGCCGCCCTTTTTCTACAACGTGCTCGACAATCGCCGCAGCGCCCAGAACTATGCCCAGGGCATTGTGCAGCTGGCTACCACTGACCACATTCGCCAGACCATTCAGGCGCTGCAAACTGAGATGGATGCGGCGTTTCCCCAGGCCCAGGTGCTGGTGAAACAGCTGGAGCAGGGGCCACCCTTCGATGCGCCCATCGAGCTGCGAGTCTACGGGGCAGATATGACCGGGCTGCGGGAGCTGGGCGATCGCCTGCGGACTGAACTGGCCCAGGTGCCCGATGTGGTCCACACCCGCGCCACCCTGACCGAGGCCCTGCCCAAGCTGGCCCTAGGGGTGGACGAAGCCCAGGCCCGCCGCCTGGGGCTCGACAATCAGGCGATTGCCAACCAGCTCAACGCCGCCCTGGACGGGCGGGCGGGGGGCTCAGTTCTAGACGGCACCCGCGACATCCCGGTGCGAGTGCGGGTACCGTCCCGGCAGCAGGGCAATCTGGGGGCGATCGCCTCGCTGGATATTGTCACCGCCCAGGGGACAATGCCGCTGGATGCGATCGCGTCCTTAGATTTGGTGCCCGACACGGCCACCATCAGTCGCCGCAACGGCCAGCGCATCAACACCGTGCAGGGGTTCATTACCGCAGGTTCCCTACCCAGCACCGTCCTGGCCGCCTTCCAAAAACAACTGGAGGAACAGGGCTTTGAGCTGCCCCCCGGCTACCGGATTGAGTACGGTGGCGAAGCCGATGCCCGAGGTACCGCCGTGGGCAACCTGCTCTCCACGGTGGGGGTGCTTGGCATTCTAATGACGGCAACCCTGGTGTTATCGTTCAATTCCTTTGGGTTGGCGGCGCTGATTGGCACCGTGGCGATTTTGGCCGTGGGTCTCGCGGCCCTGGCACTGAAGCTGTTTGGCTCGATCTTTGGCTTTACCGCCATTCTCG
This sequence comes from Nodosilinea sp. LEGE 07088, assembly GCF_015207395.1. Taxonomy (GTDB): domain Bacteria; phylum Cyanobacteriota; class Cyanobacteriia; order Phormidesmidales; family Phormidesmidaceae; genus Nodosilinea. The sequence goes on along the minus strand of NZ_JADEWX010000178.1, from coordinate 9,077 downwards.
GCACCCTGGGCCTAATTGGCCTGGCCATCAACGATTCGATTGTGGTGCTAGCCGCCCTGCGTGAGCATCCCCAGGCCAGCCAAGGCCAGCCCCAGGCCCTGGAAGAGGTCGTGTTTCACGCCACCCGCCACGTGATCGCCACCACCGTCACCACCATCGTTGGCTTTGTGCCGCTGCTGCTCGACCCCACCGGATTTTGGCCGCCGCTGGCGATCGCGATCGCAGGCGGTCTCGGCGGCGCGACAGTGCTGGCCCTCTACTACATTCCCTCGGCCTATCGGCTGCTAACCCGCTGGAGCCCCGCACCGACGACTAAAATCACCCTCGAACCCGCGTTGACCTTACCTGAGCGCACCTAATCATGGAGAGCGATTGGGCTCGGTAGCCTGGTGCCACCGGGCCCAATCGCGGGGGGTGTTGAGATTGGCCACCATCGCCCACTCCTCTGGGGCCAAGGTGATAGGCGTGACCAGGTGCTGGTCGAGCCAGCGTTGTAGCGAGGGAGCTTTGGCATTGGGGTCTGCCCTTGCCACTGCGTACTGTTCTAGGGCTGTCAACGCCATCCCTCGATAAAAGCCACACAACGGTTCCCAGCGGCCAGCCCGTTGAGGGACGTAGGCCAAGACCTCGGGCGCGAGTTGCGCCAGCGTCCTTCGCCAGCGGCAGAGTATCGCCGCTGATAAATTGGGCATATCGCAGGCCAGCACCAGCACCCAGGCTGGGCTCTGGCCTGCCCCCTGCAAGTGGCTCAACGCGGTTAGGAGGCCCCGCAGCGGCCCCGGCGATCGGCTCGTTGGGGTGGGAGGCTGGTCTTCTTCGATAAACCCGACGGCATCGGGCAATAAGGGGCGGTAGCGATTGGGCCAGGGGGTTACCACATAGGTCGAGCTAGCGCAGGCCAGGGCCACCCGGCAGGTGCGCTGTATCAGGGTCTCTGCCCCCAGGTCAATGAGTGCTTTGTCGTAACCCATACGAGAGCTGCGCCCCCCCGCTAAAATCAGGGCGATCAGTGGGCTCGTTGGCAATTGGGCCTGGGGCTGAACCCGCACCGTCAGCACCGTCAGGTTTTGCTGGGGGCTTTGGCGCCCAGGGCCACCTGACGCAGCCGGGCGACATCGGCCCAGGCCAGCCCCTTAAAGAAATAAATCATGGCGGTGAGAAAAGCCAGGGCCATATAAAACAGACGAATGCCCCAACCCGCACCGTCAAAGATCATTGAAAACACCCCGGGTTCAATGCCACTAAAGCGCGTCAGCTCAGATCGAAACCACTTTTGATCTTCGGCCATGCGCTCTAGCTCAGACACGGTGGCCGGCAAAATGGGCATACGGGTGGTGGTCGTGTAGTAGCCCCAAAAGCCTTGGTTGCCGCCCTCGCGGGCCAATGCCTGGTTAGCCAGGGCGGTGATCTGCTGGCGAGTCAGCGTTGACTCGGCGGTTAACTGGCTAATCCATAGGTAGTGGCGCAGCCAGTAGCTGCTAAAAAACACGAGGGGTAGGGCCACAATCAGCACAATCGACTTAACCGCCAGTGGAGTCTTGGTGGATAGGTGGCGAGACGCGCTTCCCAGCCCGTAGCCCAGAAATGCAAACAGCAGTATTACGCTGAGCTCAACCAGTTCTAGGCTTTTGAACCAACCGCCAAAAATCGGAATGGGGTGTAGGTACTCTTCTGCGGCCCAGGTGATCAACAGCCGGGCACCGAGCACGGCGGCGATGACGGCAACAACCGTCAGCAAATATCTCAACAGGGGGGCCGGGGGGCGCGGGGTTGGCATGGCGAGGGCTAGCTAAACAAATTGGGTGACGATGTCCCCAATCATAGTAATGATCGGTTCAAGATCTGCGCCTGCTCTAGAAAACGTCAACTCCCCCAAGCCTATGGCACGGCTCTACTGGGTCTTGAGCCCCGCTAGCTGGTCTGGGACAACCGCACCTTTTTCGGTCACGATGGCTGTGATTAAATGAGCTGGCGTCACATCTGAGGCCGGGTTATAAAACTCGGCCCCTTTGGGCGAGGTAGTGCGCTGGCCCAACTGGGCGGCTGACTGAGCATCGCCCAGTTGGTAAATTTCTTCGGCAGGGCGGAGGGCAATGGCCATAGCTTCCCCCGTGGCCACTGTAAAGTCGATGGTCGATACTGGGGCCGCTACCAAGCAGGGGATGTTGTGGGCCCGGGCCACCAACGCCAGACTGTAGGTGCCGATTTTGCTAACGGTATCGCCGTTGGCGGCAATGCGATCGGCCCCGGCCAGCACGCCGTGGATTAACCCCTGCTGCATACAGTGAGCCGCCATGCTGTCGGTGATCACCGTTACCGGAATGCCTTCTTGCACGCACTCCCAGGCCGTGAGGCGCGACCCCTGAAAGGTGGGGCGAGTTTCGGCAGCATAGATGCGCTCTAGACGACCCTCGCGCCACAGCGATCGCATGATGCCCAGCGAGGTGCCATAGCCTGAGGTGGCCAGAGCCCCGTGGTTACAGTGGGTCAGCAGGGTGAGTTTGGCTGGGGTGGGGGGCAGCGCTTGCAGACCGTGGTCGCCGATCGCGTGGCAGAGGTTAAAGTCTTCGGTCTGGATCGCTTTGGCCTCGGCTAGGAGCCGCGATCGCAGGTCATCAATGGGGGCATCGGTGTAGTGAACCGCTGCCAACATTCTCTGGATGGTCCACTGGAGGTGGGCTTTGTCGGGTCGGGTCTGCTTAAACTGGTCGCCGATCGCCTCCAGCCGTTCCCAAAAGGCGGTGGGGTCGTTGGTCTGGATGTCTTTTGCGCCCAAATACAGACCATAGGCAGCGGCAATACCGAGGGCCGAGCCCCCCTGCACAATGCCTGAGCGGAGCGATCGCAGCACGTCGTCGCAGCGGTGAATCGAAACAATGTTGTAGCGCTCGGGCAGTTGACGCTGATCGATCAGCGCCAGGTGGTCATCTTGCCAGCGCACAGGGTAAACGTGGGTATTGCTAAGGACAGTCATGGCGGCTTTAGGAGGTTAGGAGAAATGCCCAGCCGATGGCATCAACATCGGCATGGCTAGGTCGCTATCAATATGGCTTTGTATGTCTAGGATTTATACCTTACCGGGCGACTGCCGAGCTATTGATCTCGGCCAGTCTCAGGCATGCGGTCTACGTCTAGGGTAACGTCATCGCTTGGCGTGACGCACCGTTCTAGGCTCGGGCCCCTCAGACCTGGCAGCGCAATCCAAGGGCACATCGCCTAGCCCTAGATCAGCCGAATCCAGTAGCGATCGCGCCCCCGTCGCTTAGCCTGATAGAGGGCGGAGTCGGCAGCGGCGATCAGGTCGTCGGGGGACTGGTCAGCGGTGGGCACCACGCTAGCGATACCGATGCTGACCGTTAGGTAGTCGCTCACTGACGACTCCGGGTGGGGCAACGCTAGGGCCGCAATTTCGTCTTTGATTGCCTGAGCCACGATCTCGGCCCCGGTGCGGCGGGTGTTGGGCAGCACCACCGCAAACTCTTCGCCGCCGTAGCGGGCCAGTAGGTCGGCGGCCCGTTTGACCGCTTGGGTAGCCGCCGCCGCGATCGCAATCAGCGCTTCGTCTCCCTGCTGGTGCCCCAGGCTGTCGTTGTAGGGTTTGAAATAGTCGACGTCAAACATGATCAACGACAGCGGCTGTTGTTCACGCACCATGCGCTGCCACTCTTGCTCGAGGTAGTCGTCAAAGCGACGACGGTTAGAAATATGGGTCAGGCCATCGAGGGTAGCCAACTGCTCAAGGGTCTTGTTGGCATCGGTGAGGGCGGTTTCCATGCTCTTGCGATCGGTGATATCGATGCAGTTGGTAATCACACCGTTGACCACGCCATTGGCCGCTCTAAAGGGGCTAATCACCACCTGATACCAGCGCCGCACCCCAGCGCGATCGATAATTTCCTGCTCGCCCTGGTAAGGGGTTCGGGTGGCGATTACCTGCTGGTGAATATGGCGCTGTCGGGCCACCTCAAAGGCCGAGATATTGGCATTAAACTCATGGTCACGCTTGCCCACCATATCTTGGGGCGTGATGCCGTGGAGGGTGGCGCTAGCCCGGTTGGCCATTTTGACGCGGTCGTCGCGGTCTTTGACCACAATAATACTCGGAATGCTGTCGATCACATTCTGCAAGAACTGCCGCTGGCTGGCGATTTCAGCCTCGGCCCGTTTGCGCTCGGTAATATCGCGAACAATCGCTAGCACCTGATTGGAGCCGCTGGGCACTATGCGGGCCTCTTCGTAGCGCACCCCAGTCGGCAGCTGAAACTTATATTCGTACACCTGGGTCTGGCCCGTTTGCAGCGCCAGGCGAATATAGTGCATGCGCTCAGCCGCCATCTGGGGGGGAAGCACCTCGCCGATCGCCTTACCGATCTGATCTTTAGGTGCCGCAATCGGCTCGACAGCGCCAGCGTTCATCACATCTAGGCAGACCCCCTCCCCCGAGAATCGCACCAGCAGGTCGGGAATGGCTGCCAAAATAATTCGCTGGGTGGCTTCTGCCTGGCGCAGAGCAGCGGTGCGATCGGCCACCTGATGCTCTAGGGTCTGGCTGTAGTTGGCCAGCACAGTTTGAGCCTGTTTGCGGGTGGTGATGTCTTGAAAAGCGGCGATCGCATACTCGACTTGCCCCGCCTGGTCAAAAATCGGGGTGGTCACTATTTCAATCGGAATGCTGCGGTTGCCGGGGCGTAGCTCCAGGTCGTCGGCCCAGCCTGCTGCTCCCCGCAATGCCTGGGCAATGGGCAATGTCTCCGTGGGATAGCGATCGCCGGTACTGGTGCGGTAGGCAATAAAGGTTTCCTCCAGGCTGAGAGACGGCACCGACGGCATATCTTCTAAACACAGCAAGATGCGCGCCTGCTCGCTGGCAAAAACCATCTGCCCACTCCGGTCGTACACCGCAATGCCCAAGGGAATGCCGTCTAAAAAATGACGCCACCGGCGCTCACTATGCTGCATTTCGTGGTTGAGATGCTCTAGCTCGGTGAAGGAGTCATGCAACCGGGCCGCCATCCGGTTGAAGGCCAAAGCCAGTTGCCCCAGTTCGTCGGGGTTATCGACGGGCACCGGGGTACGCCAATCGCCACGGGCGGCGGCCTGCAATGCGCGCTGTAACTGAGCAATGGGCTGCAAGATGCGGTTAACCACCGCTAGCCCTATGACCGCTGAGGTGGCGATCGCGCCCAAACTCAGGAGCCCGATCTGCCAGCTTCCCAGATAAAACGTCAGTAAACCCAGCAACCCGGCAGCCGATGCAATCTGCAGCACAAACACCGCTGCCAATACCGTTCTGAGCGAGAATGGTCTGAGTAAACCACTCAGCGGTTCATAGAATGGCGGTTTGGGCACTGGCTTAAGCGGCAAAATTAAGTGAAGCAAAACACGCTACCTGCTTTTCTAGAATAAATCGCCCAGTCTGGCTTTGAAGTACCCCCTTGTGCCGGATATTCACAGCGAGAAAGCCGCTGGGCTATAGGCTCATCCTAGGTGGGGAATCGGGTATAGCCCGTGATTTAAATAGCGGTGGTAGTGTCCGTAAGCCCCAATACTGAGTGATTTAAAGCAGTGCCAGCGACGATCTCTACCCGTGATGGTCGGGCCTAGCACCATAGGCTCTTGCTCTAACATGGCGGTAGCCGTCACGCTTTGAAGACGAAGGCCCGAGCGTTTGCTACAGCCCTTAGTCTAGCCTTAACCCCAGAGTGAGCCGAGGCTGCAATAGTATTATGGTGTCCAGTTCAACCCTAGTGTGACTCCGGTGCCAAGATGTCAAACACCTATGCTCCACCTTCTGCAGACATGGCTTTGAGAGCTGAAAACCTCAAAGTCTACTATGGGTCTAGTTTGGCGGTGCGGGACGTGTATCTAGAGATTCCCCGCCACGAAATTGTGGCCTTTATTGGCCCCTCAGGCTGCGGTAAGAGTACGGTGCTGCGCTGCTTTAACCGCATGAACGACCTGATCACCTCCTGCCGGGTTGAGGGCAAGATCACGTTCCACGGCAGCGATATCTACGCCGACCAGGTCGATGCCGTGGAGCTACGCCGCAAAATTGGCATGGTGTTTCAAAAGCCCAACCCCTTTCCCAAGTCGATCTACGAGAATATTGCCTGGGGGGCGCGCATCAACGGCTTTAAGGGCGATATGGATGAACTGGTCGAAAACTCCCTGCGCAAAGCCGCCGTCTGGGATGAGGTGAAGGACAAGCTCAAGCAGAGTGGCCTCTCCCTCTCGGGGGGGCAGCAGCAGCGGCTTTGCATTGCCCGCGCGATCGCCGTGCAGCCCGATATCATTCTCATGGATGAACCCTGTTCGGCCCTCGACCCGATCTCGACCATCAAGGTCGAGGAGACCATGAAACAGCTCAAGGAAGACTACACCATCATCATCGTTACCCACAACATGCAGCAGGCCTCGCGGGTGTCTGACCGTACGGCGTTCTACAACGCTGAGGCCACCGACAAGGGCGGCAAGGTGGGCTACCTGGTGGAGTACGACAGAACCGAGGTGATCTTCAACAACCCCCGGGAGCAGTTTACCCGTGACTACGTGTCGGGCCGTTTCGGCTAGGGCCCTGAGGCTGGAGCGCTGAGGCTAGGGCGCTGAGGCCTGAGGACGGCAGCTTTGCCGTAGACGATAGGGCAATGGTGCCGTGCCGATGACATGAAGGCTTATGTGGACTGCTCGAACCAGCTGCTGACTCTGTAGAGTAGATCCCTGGGTTCTTCAAGAACCCAGGGATCTCTTTTGCGAAAAAACTTACTTTGAAAAAAGTGGCACTGCACAGCATCCCTTACCATTGCTCGCAGCGCGATGAGATCTTCATCCTGGGTAAATATAGACTCACCTAGAGCCTGGGCACTGTAGCCACCTTCACAGACCACAGGGGGTTGCCCGCATTCCATAGTCGTGACTGGCTATACACGTTAGGGTCTAAGGTATTACTATCTGCTCCAGGTTGCGCGGCTGTTTGGTTTAGCTTGTTTTGTCACCACCTTTTTACAACGATTCCCGTAACGACCTATGACTAGCCCCGATGTTTCGCCCTCGGCCCCTGGCTTGTCGGCCTCGACCAAGCCCAACCTCAGCATTCTGACCATGCTGCGCCTGGGGGTATTCAACATGGGCCTGGGCATCATGTCGCTGCTCACCCTGGGGGTGCTCAACCGGGTCATGATCGAAGAACTGCGGGTGCCAGCCCTGGTCGCTGCCGGGGCGATCGCCGTGCACCAGTTTATGGCTCCGGCGCGGGTGTGGTTTGGCCAAATGTCTGACTCCCGCCCCATTCTGGGCTACCACCGCAGCGGCTACATCTGGCTGGGCATTGTGTCGGTGGCGGTGACGGCCTTTTGTGCCCTACAAGTGGTGTGGCAGATCGGCGATCGCATTGCCGCAGGGGGCTGGGGGCCAGCGGTGTATCCCTGGGTGGGGCTGCTGGGGCTGCTGTTTGCGATCTATGGTCTGGCCCTGAGCGCCACCTCGACCCCCTTTACCGCTCTGCTGGTGGATGTCTCGGACGAAGACTCGCGATCGCGCCTGGTGGGCATCGGCTGGGCCATGCTGATGGTGGGCATTATTACCGGGGTGATTATCACCTCGATCGTGCTGAAGCCGATTGAACTCGATGCCCCGATTGAGCAGGTACAGTCCTTAGTGAATCGACTGTTTATCATTGCCCCAGCGGTGGTCTGTGGGCTGGCCTTTTTTAGCACGGCCGGGATTGAGAAAAAATATTCTCGGCTCAAGAGTCGGTCGTCGCTGCGCGATCGCGAAGACAGCCTCACCCTCGGTCGCGCCCTCAAGGTACTCACCGCCAGCCGCCAGACCGGGCTCTTTTTCACCTTTTTGCTGGTGCTTAGCCTCAGCCTGTTTATGCAGGATGCGGTGCTGGAGCCCTACGGCGGCGAGGTGTTTGGCATGACCATTGCCGAAACCACCCAGCTCAACGCGGCCTTTGGCATGGGCACGCTGCTGGGGATCATCGTCACCGGCTGGCTGGTGGTGCCCCGCATTGGCAAAAAACGCAGCGTGGTGGTGGGCTGTAGCTGGGCGGCGGTGTGCCTGTTGGGCATTACCCTGTCGGGGTTGACGGGCAACCCCACGGTGTTGCTGACGGCGGTATTTTGCTTCGGCATCGCCTCGGGCATTCTCACCCTGGGGGCAATCGTGCTGATGCTCGACCTCACCGTGGCCGAAACGGCGGGCACCTTTATTGGGGCCTGGGGATTGGCCCAGGCGATCGCCCGGGGGAGCGCCACGGTCTTGGGCGGCGGCGTGCTCGACCTGGGTCGGGCCCTGGTGGGCGCCTTTAGCGGTGGAGAAGTCGGTCAACCCCAGGCCTTTTTGGCCTACGGGCTGGTGTTCACCGTCCAGGCGGTGGGGATGATGGTGGCCATTGGGCTGCTCAGCCGGGTCAACATTCAAGAATTTCAGGCCAACGCCAAGGCGGCGATCACCGCCGCCCTCGAAAGCGATATGGATTAGGGATGGTAACGCAAAGTTTCTGGGATCAGGTGGTGGCCTTTGCTGAGGCCACCACCGCCACCGTGGGTCAACAGCTGCTCAAAGACTTTGGTCAGGTGCAGGCCGATCTCAAGGCCGATGGCAGTTTGGTCACCCGCTGCGATCGCTGGTCTGACGATACCCTGCGGGCTGCGATCAAACAGCAGTTTCCCGACCACGGCGTGCTCAGCGAAGAGGTCGAGCATATCTTCCCCGCTACCGACTGGTGCTGGATCATCGACCCCATCGACGGCACCACCAACTTCACCCGGGGCATTCCGGTGTGGGGCATTTCGCTAGGGCTGCTGTACCGGGGGGTGCCGGTGTTTGGCTACGTGGCTATGCCACCCCTGGGGCAGTCATTCTACGGCTACTGGCCGGGGCAGAGCGGGCTAGCGATGCCCAGCGGCGCTTACTGCAACGGTCGCCCTATGCACACCAGCGCCGCCGCCCCCGACAAAAACCAGTTCTTTAGCCTCTGCGCCCGCAGCACCTCGGTGCTGGCCAACCCTTTTCCCTGCAAAATTCGCATGCTGGGGTCGGCAGCCTACAACCTGCTGATTGTCGGGGCGGGT
>NZ_JADEWX010000177.1 GCF_015207395.1 Nodosilinea sp. LEGE 07088 | reverse complement strand
CGGCGGGGGCGATCGCAGCTGTCGAGGGGGGCGTCGACCGGGGTGTAGGTGTCGTGGGTCGAGCGCTAGTGCTGGCACCGGCCGTCGAGCGGCCAGGAGCCGAGACAATTTCGGTTCGCAGCAAGGCTGAGCGGGTCGCATCAGTCGCAGCTGGACTACCTGGTTGACCTGGCCGACCGCCTACTTCGGGCTGAAGCTGCACCGGAGTAGCTTGCACCGCTGAGCTGGGCTCCTCAGACGGCAGCGTGCTGATGCTATTCAAATCCAGGGACATGAATTCTTTCTCTGACAAGTCTGGCCCCATGGGCTGAAATCCAGTCTCGGCAACGCCATTGGCCTCACCTAGGGCAATAGCCGCTTCGGTATCGGTAGGCTCGCCCTTGAGTCGCCGGGCGATGGGGTTGTCAGTAATGTACTGGGCCGTCTCGGGGGAGGTGACGAGGTAGCCAAAACCCGCACTGCCAACCAGCAGCAAGAGCAGCGCCCCCATCCCCAGGGGCGTCAATAACTGGCGCAGGGGCGAGGGGTCGTATTCGGACTCTTGACGGCGGCGTGAACGGGTTGCCTGAGCCCCATTGGGCGAGCTGCTTAACAGCGCTTCAGTGCTTTCGTAATACTCTTCGGGGGCGGCCCGATAGGTGGTTAGCGTGCCACCGTGACTGAGACGCACCTGGTTAACCGCTGTCGTTGGCGGGTAGGCCTGGCTGCTGGGCACCGACGCCTGCCCCAAAACCTCTTGTAGACGAGGGCTGGGCGATGGCGTGCTGCCAGCGACGGCGGCAGAGCTCTCGGAGCTGGCGGCAGTCTTACCAGGGCCAGCGGCAGCGTTACCAGGGCCAGCGGTAGCGGCCTGAACGGCAATTAAATCTAGGGGCTTGCGCTGCTGCCGCAGCTGGAGCCGAGCCGGGGTGGCAGGCGCAGTACTCTGCCCCAAACGACTCTGGCGATAGCGGCGCAGTTCATCATCCAGGTTGAGATTGAGGCTTTCGATCGCCCGTTGCAGACGCAGACTCGACTCACCTGACGGGGCAAAAGTCTCAGGCCTGGTAGATAGACCAGAGGGCAATTGCGGCATGGTTATCATCTCCCTGGATGTAGCACTGATTAATACTACTGATTTCTGGCCAGTTGGCAACTAAAAATCGCGGAATGTCAACATACCGATCAAAACTGCTGCGATCGCAGTGATTTGCGCTCCCAAATCGGGCTCTTTAAACCTATTCGTAGGGTGCCAAAGAGACAAGGCTATGGGTGCAATGGCGGGGTCGCTGGGGGCCAGCGCGTACTGCGCGGGGCTAATGTTAATCAGTCTGTTGGTGCGCCACCTGGGATTAGGCCTTTGGGCGGGGGTGGCGATTGCTGGGTTAGGGGCGCTAACGGCGGGGGAAATCGCCGCCGGGGTACTGCCTGCGCGCTGGCCTCGAGGCCCCAGTTCGTCGCTGTGGGTGATGGCTGGATTGCTGGGATTGCTAGCCGCCCTCAACTACGGCCTGCGCTACCCAACCCCCGGCCCGCTGGATATCAGCCACCTGCTGGCTCAAGGCGATACCGCTGGAGCCCAGCAGATCGTCTGGGGCCGCGTGCAGGCCATGCCGCGCCTCACCCGCAGTGGCCAGGGACAAGTTTGGCTGCTCACCAACCAGGTACGGCAGTTAGATGCCCAGGGAAACCCGCTCGGCGCGCCAGGTATCGCCCAGGGCAAGCTCTACATCACCCTGCCCGCCGACCAAATTGAAGATCTGTTTCCAGGGCAGCGGGTGCAGGTGCAGGGCAAGCTCTACGAGCCATCGCGCCCCAAGAACCCCAATGGCTTTGACTTTCGCGCCTACCTGGCCAGCCAGCGCTGTTTTGCCGGGCTGAGCGGCGAAACCATGATTGCCGAAAAAGGGCAGTCGCCGCCCCGATGGGCGCTATGGCGGTTGCGCCAGCGCATTGCCCGCGCCCACGAGGCTCGACTGGGTATCCCCGCTGGCCCCCTGGTAAGCGCCATGGCCCTGGGGCGGGGCGCGGTAAATGTGCCCTACGACATTCAAGATGCCTTTGTGCAGGCGGGTATGGCTCACACCTTGGCGGCCAGCGGGTTCCACGTGTCGCTGGTGCTGGGAGTGGTGCTGGCCGTGATGGGGCAACGGGCGATCGAAAAGCGAATGCCCGACCCGGCACAGGCCAAGTTTATCGCCGGTAGCCTGACCCTCGTTACCTACATGCTGATTACTGGCGGTCAGCCCAGCGTCATGCGGGCCACGGTGATGGGATTTGGGGTATTAGCTGGAATTGCGCTGGAGCGCACCACCAAACCCCTGGGCTGTTTGCTAGTGGCGGTGACGCTGCTGCTGTTACTAAACCCAGGCTGGATTGACGATGTTGGCTTTCGCCTCAGCGTTATGGCCACCCTGGGGTTGATGGTGGCGGTCAAACCCATCACCGAGAAGCTGGAGTGGTTGCCCACCACCCTGGCGACAGTGGCGGCGGTACCCCTGGCCGCCTACCTGTGGACGATTCCTCTGTCGCTCTACTACTTCAACACCCTCACCACCTACAGCATTTTGCTGAATATGGTGACGACTCCGCTGGTGATGGTGATCAGCCTGGGGGGTATGGTCAGCGGTCTGGTGGCGGCGGTGTGGCCCTGGCTGGGGGGGCTGGTAGCCTGGCCGCTGGAATTACCCACTCACCTGCTGATTGCTCTGGTGCGGTGGGAGGTGGGTCTGCCCGGTAGCGCCCTGGCAACGGGCCACATTTCCCTCGGGCAGATGTTTGGGCTCTACGGCCTCTATTGCGTTTGGGGTTGGGGGCTGACCCGGCGCCGGGGGCTAGTAGCGCTGCTGATTGGGCTGATCGCCCTGGGGCCACTGCTGTACCGGGGGGCAACCCTGAGCCAGGTGACGGTGCTGGCCGCCGGGAATGATGCGGTGATGGTGGTGCAGGACGGGCGATCGCCCCTTCTCATCAACAGCGGCACCGACAGAACGGCGTTCTACACCGTGGTGCCTTTTTTGCGCCAGGCGGGTGTTAACCGGATCACCAGCGCCATCCACGGCGACGACAGCGACGGTGAAAACTGGCGCACCATTGCTGACAAGAGCCCCATTCGCCATTTCTACGGTGCTAGCTCGGCGTTGACGACGGTGCCTGCAGGAGGGCAGTTCCATTTGCTCAGCCCGGGTCAAGTACAGTTGATCAACCGTCAGCAAGTGCAGTACTTACAATCGGGAGAACGGGGGCTACGGCTGACGCTGCTGGGTCGCCGCAGCTGGCTGCTATGGCCCCAACTCTCACTGGATCGCCAGCTACCCTGGCTCCAGGCTCACCCTGGTCTGCAAAGCGAGGTGCTGTGGTGGCATGGGGAAGCCTTGAGCGACGCGGCGATCGCAGCGATTAGCCCAAAAGTGGCGATCGCATCGGCCCGCGACATCGACCCCGATACCGCAGCCCGACTCCAGCAGCGGGGCATCCAAGTCTTCTGCACCGAACGCGACGGAGCCATTATCTGGACGCCGCGCCAGGGCTATCGGGCCTACCTACAGACTAACCATCATCCTGGCAGCGGCCTGGAGTAGAGGGCTGCGATATCGGCATTCATCTTCTTTTCAGCCAGGTGATTTAGGCTCAGGCTGGGCTAGTGAGCTTTGCCCTACATCAACTAGGCGGCTGCGGGCATGGGTAAGGCGTTTTCAAACCTCGATTCGATTTTGGTGATTATTCCGGTGCGCAATGAAGCCGATACCCTTGCTGGGGTGATCCAGGCTTTGCAGGCCCTAGGGTTGCGCCACATTCGGGTGATCGACAACGGCAGCACCGACGACAGCGCCGCCGTAGCTATCCACTGTGGGGTCGAGGTGATCTACGAACCCAGAGCGGGGTATGGTCAGGCCTGCTGGCGCGGCCTCCAGCAGATGCCCCAGGCCATTCGCTGGGTGCTGTTTTGCGATGGCGACGGCAGCGATCAGGTCAGCGACCTATCCCACTTTTTGACTTACCTCCCCCAGGTCGATTTTGTGCTGGGCAACCGGGCCGCCACGGCCACTGGGCGGGCCGCCCTGACCCCCGTTCAGCACTTTGGCAATACCCTGGCTACCGCTTTAATCTGGCTGGGCTGGGGCTATCGCTACCGCGACCTGGGCCCCCTGCGGCTGATGCGGCGATCGGCTTTGGAGCATATACAGATGCAAGATCGCGGCTTTGGCTGGACGGTAGAAATGCAGGTGCGGGCCATTGAGTGCAATCTGCGCATCTGCGAACTGCCGGTGGCCTATCGCCCACGCCAGGGAGGCCAGTCTAAAATATCGGGCACCCTGAGCGGCAGTCTGCGGGCCGGGGTGGTCATTCTCACCACGCTGGGGCGTCTTTATGCTCGCCGCCTCTGGTTTCGTAAAGCGTGACCAGCGAGCCAGTATCTCCTGGTTTACACCGTGGCTAAACAAAACTTACGCGGCCCCTATGATGCCTACGACAACCTTGCCCTCTCGGCCTATACTGCCAGCCCTCTGTGCTCTGCTGCTGGTACTGGGGGCTGCGCTGATGGCCCCCCACAGCAATTTCACCGATCCAGCGGCGCTCCATGCCTTTTGGTGGGCGGCGGCGGTGATGGGGGTGGGGTTTGCCCTCTCCTGGTGGCTGCGATCGCTGAGCGGCCTCTGGTTTTGGGCGGCGACGGTGGCCACTCGACTAATGCTGCTGCCCATGGAACCGGGCAGCGACCTGTGGCGTTATCTATGGGAGGGGCACATTCAAAACCTGGGCTTTAGCCCCTACCACCTAGCCCCCACCGCCCCAGAACTGGAACCCTACCGCACCGACTGGTGGGGCTCCATTAACCACATCGACGTATCGGCTATCTATCCCCCCATCACCCAGATGGGGTTTCGGCTGCTGGCCGCCGTCGCCCTGCACCCCCTCACCTTTAAGCTCGCTTTTGTGGTCGCCGACTTGGTGGTGGTGTGGCTGCTGAGCCAGCGCTTTGGCCACCGTCGCGCCACCCTCTACGCCTGGAACCCGCTGGTGCTCTACTCCGTTGCCGGGGGTGCCCACTACGACAGCTGGTTTATTTTGCCCCTGGTGGCGGCCTGGCTGCTGGATGACCCATCGCCCGAGGCTCCGCCCCGGCCCCACGCCTGGCTATGGGTGGCGGGGTTAGTGGGCATCAGCGTGGCGGTGAAGTGGGTGTCGCTACCCATCGTCTGTTTTTTGGTGTGGCGGGCGCTGCAGCAGCGGCAGTGGCTGCGATCGCTCGTTTGCGCCCTGCTGGGGCTTTTACCCATGGCCCTAGCGGCCCTGCCCTTTTGTGCTGGGGGCACCTGCCCGCTCATCCCCACCAGCTCAGTGTTTGTCTCCTACGGGCGCAGCGCCGAATTCATCCCCTACCTGGCGGGGCAGCTGTGGCCAGTGACGCTGGAGACCAACTGGATCTATGCCCTCCCCCTGGGACTGGTGGTGCTGGGCCTAATGCTGCGGTCTAAATCTCTGGGCGACTTTGCCGAGGGCTACTGGCTGGGGCTGCTAATGCTGACGCCCATCATTCATTTTTGGTATTTCACCTGGATGGTGCCCTTTGCGGTGCCCAGCCAAAACTGGGGCGTGCGGCTGGTCAGCCTGTCGGCCTTTGTTTACTTTGTGCTGCCCCTGCGCCTGCCCGACTGGCAACTCACCCTGGCCGAACGACTGTTGCTGTGGCTGCCCCTGCTGGTGGGCTGGCTGGCTCATACAATTTTCAGCAAAAACTCAGCCACAGATGGGGTAGAGCCCAGGGACATTTTACCCCAATGAGCACCCAAGCGTTGCGCAGTGCAGGGTGATGTTTGATGCGGGTTACTTGGACCAGTGACTGGACGAGGAAGCGTGAAGGCTGTCTAGAGCCTCCAATCTCCGACAAAATCAAGAGATGTGAAGCGCTATTTCCCCATCCCGATGGGCATCCTGGTCTCAGTAGATATAACTAGATATTGATCAAATCTAATTTTTAAGCCCGTATAAGCTGTATGGGCAAAGTGCCCTTGAGCTAGACGATCGCGCTAAAAAAAGCTATACGCAAAGCCCTGCCCTGGCTCCGAAGCCATTTTCCTGGTTTCCGAGACGAGGCGGGTATGCCCCGCTCTGTTCCCTGCGACTGAACTCTTAATTCCAGGATGCACCCCTCTTTGGCTAGTCAGACAGGGGGGTGCGTAGACTAGGCTTAGCACTATGACTGACCGCTTTTTTGAAGCCCCAATCCTTAACTCGCCCTACGACTACCCAGGTCAACACTGGGAACTTGACGCAGATGGGCAACCGACCAACCGCATCATGGCGTCTCGACGCCAGACCGAGTTCATCACTCCGATTCCTAAACCCCGAAGACGCCGTAGAAGCCAGGATGATGGGGAACAGCAGGTCTTAGCCCTCTTCGACACGGAAGGCATTTCGGATGATTCACAGACCTACGATCTGTCGCTGTTCATCAATAGCGTGCGAGAGAAGGTCAACGCCTGGCGGCAGTTGTCGAATCCGTCGGACTGGAAGGTGACGCCAGAAACGGCCCGACTGCTCCAGCACTGGCGACACCACAACTTTCAATCCATCCGGCCCTTTTTCTGTCAGGTGGAGGCCGTAGAGACAGCCATCTGGCTAGCAGAAGTGGCTACCCAGGGGGGAAAGAAAGAGAAAGCGTTTCTAGAGCATATTGGCAGCGTCAACACAGACGCTAACCCTGAATTATTTCGAATTGCCCTGAAACTGGCTACGGGGGCAGGCAAAACCACCGTAATGGCGATGCTGATCGCCTGGCAAACGGTAAATGCGGTGCGGCATCCCCAGAGCAGCCGATTTACCCGAGGCTTTCTGATTGTGGCTCCGGGGATTACGATTCGCGATCGCCTGCGGGTACTCCAGCCCAACGACACCGAGAGCTACTACGCCCAGCGTGAGCTGGTGCCCACCGACATGCTGCCCGACCTCCAGAAGGCCAAGATCGTCATTACCAACTACCACGCCTTTAAGCGGCGGGAGCGGGTGCAGATGGCCAGCGGCACGCGCAAACTGGTGCAGGGCCGTGGACCGGATCTAGACACCCTAGAGACCGAAGGGCAGATGCTCCAGCGGGTGATGCCAGATCTGATGGGCATGAAGAATGTTCTGGTACTCAATGACGAAGCCCACCACTGCTACCGGGAGAAGCCCGATAGTGACGACGTGGCTGACCTGACCGGAGACGACAAGGACGAAGCCAAGAAGAACAACGAAGCGGCACGCCTGTGGATTTCCGGTATCGAGGTCGTGAAGCGCAAGCTGGGGGTGCAGAAGGTCTATGACCTATCGGCCACACCGTTCTTTTTACGCGGCTCTGGCTATGCCGAGGGCACGCTGTTTCCCTGGACGGTGAGCGATTTTTCGCTGATGGATGCGATCGAGTGCGGTATTGTGAAGCTGCCTCGGGTCCCTGTAGCAGACAATATCCCCGGCGGCGAGATGCCGAAATTCCGCAACCTGTGGGAGCACATTCGCAAGCGCATGCCCAAGAAAGGGCGGGGCAAAGCTAAAGGGCTCGATCCGCTGAGCCTACCGGCAGAGCTACAAACCGCGTTAGAGGCCCTCTATGGCCACTACACCAAGACCTTTGACCTCTGGCAGGAGCAAGGCATCGAGGTGCCGCCGGTGTTCATTGTCGTGTGCAACAACACCTCAACCTCCAAACTGGTCTACGACTTTATTAGCGGATTCCAGCGGGAAGATGAGGACGGTAAAACCACTTACCACGCCGGACGGCTAGAGTTGTTTCGCAACTACGATGAGTACGGTGAGCGGCTGACGCGACCCCGAACGCTGCTGATTGACAGTGAACAGCTAGAGTCGGGCGATGCCCTGGATAAAAATTTCCGAGATGTAGCCTCCGATGAAATCGATCGCTTCCGCTATGAGATCGGCCAGCGAGAAGGAGCAGCCGCGGCTGAGAAAATTACCGATCAGGACCTCCTGCGGGAGGTGATGAACACCGTCGGCAAGGCTGGCAAGCTAGGCGAGTCAATTCGCTGCGTGGTGTCCGTGTCGATGCTGACCGAAGGTTGGGATGCCAACACCGTCACCCACGTACTGGGCGTGCGGGCCTTCGGTACCCAGTTGCTGTGTGAACAGGTGATCGGTCGGGCCCTGCGGCGGCAGTCCTATGAGGTGAATGAAGCGGGCAAGTTCAATGTCGAGTATGCCGACGTGCTGGGCATTCCCTTCGATTTCACGGCTAAACCTGTCATTGCTAAACCTGCCATCCCGCGTGAAACGGTTCAGGTCAAGGCCATCAGCCCCGATCGCGATCCCCTAGAAGTTACCTTTCCCCGCGTGCAGGGGTACCGGGTAGAGCTGCCCGATACCCGACTGGAGGCCAAATTTGGCGAAGATTCGCGGCTGGAGCTAGACCCAAACCTGGTCGGGCCGTCGATTACCCGCAACGAGGGCATCATCGGCGAAGGGGTCGATCTAGATATTGAGCACCTGGACAAAATGCGTGATTCGACGATCTTGTTTCACCTCACCAAGCACCTGCTCTACACCAAGTATCGAGACCCCGGCGAAGAACCGAAGATGCATCTGTTTGGGCAGCTCAAGCGCATCACCCGCCAGTGGATGAAAGGCTATTTACGCTGTACTGGCGGCACCTACCCGGCCCAGGTGATCTACCAGGAGATTGCCGATATGGCCTGCGAGCGCATTCGTAAGGGCATCACCGAGGCGATCGTTGGCAACAAGCCGATTAAAGCCATTCTGGATGCTTATAACCCGGTGGGGTCAACCATCCACGTGAATTTCAACACCTCGAAGGAATCGCGCTGGCGCACCGATGCCCGGCGCTGCCACATCAACTGGGTGGTGCTCGACAGCGACTGGGAAGGGGAGTTTTGTCGGGTAGCCGAAGCCCATCCCCGGGTACGGGCCTATGCGAAAAATCACAACCTCGGCCTGGAGGTGCCCTACCTCTACGGCTCGACCCCAAGAAAGTATCTGCCCGACTTTATCGTGCAGGTGGATGATGGGCATGGCCCCGACGATTGGCTGAACCTGGTGGTAGAAATCAAGGGCTATCGCGGCGAAGACGCCAAGGAGAAAGCAAGCACCATGCGAAATTACTGGATTCCAGGGGTCAACAACCTGGGCACCTTTGGCCGCTGGGACTTTGCCGAGTTTCGAGCTGTGTTTGAAATTCAGCCAGAATTTGACCGGGTAGTGGCAGACGCGATCCGCCAGCCAGCAGCAGCGGAGGTGGCATGATGACGATTCCCGCTCTTGGTACGCTCGTTGAAGGCTCACCGACTGGCTCCACGCTACTGCCGACACCTACGAAGCTGTATTGAAGGAAATCCTGGACTAGCAGCACATCTAATAGCGCTCACTACACTAGTCATTAACCACCAGTCACCCCACCTACGCCCCCGATGACACTCACCACCAGTCAAACCAAACCCTACACCGCTGAGGAGTACCTGGCTCTGGAAGTGGTGTCTGACCTGCGCCACGAATATCGCCATGGAGAAATCATCCCGATGACTGGTGGCACCCCTGCCCACAATGAAATCACCCGCATGTTGGTGTTTTTGCTCACAGCCGATTTGCGAAAACAGCCCTACAGCATCTTTGTCACCGACCAGCGCCTCTGGATTCCAGACCTCGATCAATATACCTACCCCGACATCATGGTGACGCCGCGCCCACCAGAACTAAAGCCCGATCGCAGAGACACGGTGATCAACCCGATTTTGCTGGCGGAGGTGCTGTCTGACTCTACTGAGAAGTACGATTCTCCTTCGGAGACGCTGTGCGATCGCGGCGATAAGTTCGAGGCGTATCGCACAATTTCCACCGTTCAGGAATACCTGCTCATTGCCCAAGATAAACCCCACGTCGAGCAGTATGTGAAACAAGCCGAAAACCAGTGGCTCTTTACCGAATATCACGACCTCAGCGCCACCTTCAAACTCCAATCAGTCGGTGTTGCAATCTCCCTTGCTGACCTCTACGAAGCTGGTTTTAGTGAATAGTTTTTAGTGTTGAGTGATGAGTTAAGCGATTGTCGATCGCAGTATAAGGAGCAAACGATGATTATTCGAGCCGTCATTGAATGGGATGAAGAGTCCCAAGCCTACTCAGCCACCTGTCCAGAACTCAACTTTGTCTCTTCCTTTGGTGATACCAAAGACGATGCCATTACCAATCTCAAAGACGCCATTCAGCTCATGCTAGAGCCGATTCCTGATGAGTTTTTAGACGGCAGCGCATCTAAAGAAGTGGTTGAACTGGCGCTATAGAGGCATTGCTATGGCACCCAAAACACCACGCCTGACAGCCAAGCAGGTCATCAAACAGCTCAAAGCCGCTGGATTTGTTGAAGTTTCCCAAACGGGCTCACACCTCAAACTCTTCAACGCAGAAACCCGACGAACCGCCATCGTGCCCATTCACAGCAAAAAAATCATTCCCATCGGCACCCTCAAAGCCATCGAAAAGCAAGCCAATATTTCATTTTCTTAACCCTCACTATCCCACTACCCATCATCCCACCATCTCCCCACCTCACCATCACCATGCCTGCCAAATCCACCAGCTCCAAGCAAGTCAAAACCCTCAACCACGGCGACGCCACCCGCAAAAACATCCCCACGGCGGAGTACCAGTCGGTGATGGCAGCGGATGAGCAAAGCCCGGTGCGGGTGGCCTACGAGCGCCGCAACCGCGACCTCGACCCGCAGCTGGTGTGGCGCGGCAAAGATGAGCAAGACTGGAGCGATCTGGTGGTGAATGCGCCGCCGCTCTACATCCAGGAGAAGGTGCATCCGAAGGTGTTGATCGATGACCTGATGCAGCGCACGGAGTCGCGGCAAGATGCCCAGCTTGACCTGTTTGCCGATTTCAACGGCATCCCGGAGGATGCCAAGGGTACGGAGTTTTACCAGCACGATGCCCACTGGACGAACCGGATGATTTTGGGCGACAGCTTGCAGGTGATGGCGAGCCTGGCGGAGCGGGAAGGGCTGCGGGGCAAGGTGCAGTGTATTTATCTCGACCCGCCCTATGGGATTAAGTTCAACTCCAATTTTCAGTGGTCAACCACGAGCCGCGATGTGAAGGACGGCAAGACGGATCACATTACGCGGGAACCGGAGCAGGTGAAAGCCTTTCGGGATACCTGGCGGGATGGGATTCATTCGTATTTGACCTATCTCAGGGATCGGCTGACGGTAGCGAGGGATTTGTTGACGGATAGTGGCTCGATTTTTGTCCAGATTGGGGATGAGAATGTTCATCGTGTTCAGTCACTATTAGACGAAATTTTTGGAGAAGACAACTTTTTATCCAAAATCATTGTTTGGAAAACGAGTTCACAAACTTCAAGCGGTTTACCTTCAACATGTGATTTTATTGTTTGGTACGCCAAAAGCTTTGAGAAATCCAAATATCGAGATCAGTACATTATCAAAGATGTAAATGATCCTTCGACATCATCTGGAGAATATAAATCATTTTGGCAAGGATTTGGAGAATACTTGACATCAAATCAGGCAGAAAAGCTTGGTAAGGATGATCTGCCAAGATTTCGACCATCTCCCACTACTAGCCAATCTGGTGGAGATACGACGAGATTTAGGTTTCCATATCATGGCTTGCATTACACTCCTGGAACAGGAGGGTGGAAAACAAATGAAGTAGGATTCTTTCGACTAGCAAAATCAGATCGCTTATTGCCAAGGAAAAAAGTATTTCATATGTCAGATTTCTAGATGATTTTCCCGTTGTTCCTGTCTCAGATCTTTGGACAGATGTTCGATGGGGATTTGACGCATCTGAA
This sequence comes from Nodosilinea sp. LEGE 07088, assembly GCF_015207395.1. Taxonomy (GTDB): domain Bacteria; phylum Cyanobacteriota; class Cyanobacteriia; order Phormidesmidales; family Phormidesmidaceae; genus Nodosilinea. Next base: position 225 of record NZ_JADEWX010000177.1, on the reverse strand, counting down.
AAACGCTATGTCGTAGAAACAAACCCGCGTGTAGTTCAACGCTGCATTCTGATGGCAACAGATCCAGGCGATCTTGTCCTCGATCCCACCTGCGGTTCCTTAACGGGTGACAAGGGTACTCAACGTCATGCGGTACAGGGCTTTGAGACAATAAAGGGGACAAAAAATAGGGAGCCTCAGTGCAGCTCCCCTAAACCAATATGTTTCCTGCATCCTACCAAACCA
>NZ_JADEWX010000176.1 GCF_015207395.1 Nodosilinea sp. LEGE 07088 | reverse complement strand
AGAGGTGTATAAGAGACAGAGGGTGGGTTAGGTTGAGGGGCAACTGTGGGTGAGCCGACTGCCCTGGCTATGGCCGTAACCCACCACTCGGGGACTTGGGCTTAAAATCCAAAATCCAAAATCCAAAATCGCTAGGCGATCGCCATCGCCGCCCCCAGCGGATCTTCGCAATAGTCCGCCAGGTGAGGGCTGCGGTAGCCGTCGTTGCGCCACAGAATCGGGAAAAAGCTCTCGTCCATTTCGGTATCGCCTACCCGCTTGTAGCGACCGTAGATGTAACCCTGGGGGTTGGTGGGGTGAAAGCGCGCGGCGGCGGGAATGGTGTGCAGGCCAATGCTGTTAAACATGCCCTCGGTGCGGGTGGTGGGGCCGAGGCCGTGCCAGGTGCGCCCGTGGTGAAAGGCGCAGCCCCCGGCGGGCACATCGACCACCACCAGCTCAGGCTCCGGGACACCGGCATTTTCAGCGGCCTGCAGCATGGCCCAGCGGTAGTCTTTGGTGGGGGCGTGGAACTCGCCCGCCACGCTGGAGATCGGCCACCTGTGGGAGCCTTTGGCATAGACCAGGGTGCCATCGGCGGCGGTGGCGCGATCGAGGGCGACCCAGCAGGTCATCATCTGGGCGGGTTCTAAAAAGTCGATGTAGACACCGTCCTGGTGCATGGCGATCGCCTGGGCACCGGGCGGCTTCATCCACAGGCTATCCTGGCCGATGCGGGCACCGTCCCACCCAGCTAACGTGGCGCTGAGGCGACCGATCTCTGAGGAGAGCACCAGGCTGGCGATGGTGCGATCGCTCTTCCAGCCGTTGCAGATCTCGCGGGTGATGTCGGGCAGGCTCATGCGCGGCCGCCAGTGCCACTCGTCGGGGTAAATGCCGGTCTCAAACTCGCCGTGGAACATGGGCTCCAGGCGGCTGGCCAGCCGCTCGGCAAAGTCGGCGGGCAGAAAGTTTTCCAGAATCAAAAAGCCATCGTTCTGGAACTGCTGAATCTGCTCAGAGGTGAGCTGAATGGGGTGATAGTCCATTGAAACAGAGTATGTAGGGGCAGAAAACACAGCGGGCGACCAGGCAATGTGCGAATCGGAAACCCGCCCTTGACTTGACGTAGTTGACAAATCTAGGGGTGCCCTATCTACTTGTCATAATAAGTTCTCCCCCCGAAGATTATGTGTCCCCCGTTACCCACTGCTGAATCGCCCGCCCGCCTCACCATTGAGTCGGGTGTTTTGCATATTGCCGCCAGCGACTTCGATGCCCGCCCCATGAGCTTTTTGAATGCCGATGGGCAGCGCACCGGCTACGAACCTGAGCTGGCTCGTCTGGTCTGTGCCCACCTGGGGTTGACCCCCCTGTGGCACAACCTGCCCATGGCCGAGTTTTACACTTGCCTGGGCACAGGGAAGTACGATGCGGTGTGGTTTAACCAGGCAATTACGCCCGATCGCCAGCAGGTGGTCGATTTTACCCAGCCCTACGGCCTATTCGATGAGGCAGTGCTGGTGAAGAAAGGCAGCGGCATTACCTCAGTGGAGGATCTGGTGGGTAAGCGGGTGGGTGGCCTGGCCGACAGCACCAACATCGCCCTAGTGGAAGGATTTTCGGGGGCGACGGCGGTGCCCTACCCCGGCAGCGACCAGGTGCTGCCCGAAATGCTGGCGGCGCTGCGAGCGGGCGAAATCGACGCGCTGATTGACGACGAGCTGGTGCTGGTGGTCGCCGCCGAAGAGGATGACGCGCTGGAGATTGCCTTTAGCCTGCCAACACGGGTACCCTTTGCGATCGCCACCGCCAAGACCAACCCCACGTTGCAGGCCGCGATCAATGCTGCTCTAGTCGCTACCCAGGCCGACGGCACCATGGCGGCGCTCTGGGCCGAGTGGATTCCCTGGAAGCCGTTTCCGTTGGCGTGACAGAAACAACTGATCTGCGGAGGCCAGCCATCCTATCACGGTTGCTCGCATCCCTGTCGCAGCATGAGACCGCCCTGAGATACTGCAAGATGTCAGTTTTAGCCTTTGGGGCCAAGAAACCCGGTTTCTGAGGGAGCGAGTTAGGGCAGCTCAGTGGTGCCCATCAGGTAGCGATCGCACTCCCGCGCTGCCCCACGGCCTTCATTGATCGCCCACACCACCAGACTTTGCCCCCGGCGGCAGTCCCCAGCGGCGAAGACCCTCGGAATCGAGGTGGTGTACTGCTCGTGCTCGGCTTTCACGTTGCTGCGGCCATCTTTCTCTAGACCCAGCGCGTCGATCAACGGCTGCTCGGGGCCGAGAAAGCCCATGGCCAGCAGCACCAGCTGGGCGGGGATTACCTTTTCGGTGCCGGGCACATTTTGGGGTACGAACCGACCGTTCTCGTCTTTGCCCCACTGAATCTGCACCGTGTGGACGGCCTTCACATGGCCCTGTTCATCGCTCTCAAACTGGGTCGCCGTGGTCAGGTAGGCGCGGGGGTCATCGCCAAACATGGCGGCGGCTTCTTCCTGGCCGTAGTCCAGCTTATAGACCTTGGGCCATTCGGGCCAGGGGTTACCAGCCGATCGCGTCTCCGGCGGCTGGGGCATAATTTCCACCTGGGTGACGCTGTTGCAGCCGTGGCGAATGGAGGTGCCAACGCAGTCTGTCCCCGTGTCGCCGCCGCCGATAATTACCACATCTTTACCCGCCGCCGAGATGTAGTCGTTGCCGGGGTAGCCATCCAGCAGGGAGCGGGTGTTGGCGGTGAGAAACTCCATGGCAAAGTGGATGCCCGCCAGATCACGGCCCTCGATGGGCAGGTCGCGGGGCTTGGTGGAGCCGGTGCAGAGCACCACCGAGTCGAATTCCTTCAGCAGGTTTTCGGCAGAAATATCCTTGCCCACTTCGGTGTTGCAGACAAAGGTGATGCCCTCGGCCTCCAGCACATCCAGCCGCCGCTGCACCACGTTTTGCTTGTCCAGCTTCATGTTGGGGATGCCGTACATCAGCAGACCACCGGGGCGATCGGCCCGCTCGTATACCGTCACCCAGTGGCCTGCCGAATTGAGCTGGGCGGCGGCGGATAATCCCGCCGGACCAGAGCCGATCACGGCGACTTTCTTACCAGTGCGCTTCGCGGGCGGTGTGGGGGTAATCCAGCCCGACTCCCAGCCCTTTTCGGCAATGGAATACTCGATGTTTTTAATCGTCACCGGGGGGCTGGTAATGCCCAGCACGCAGGAACCCTCACAGGGAGCAGGGCAAACCCGCCCGGTAAACTCGGGGAAGTTGTTGGTCTTGTGGAGGCGCTCCAGGGCTTCTTCCCACAGGCCCCGATAGACCAGGTCGTTCCATTCGGGGATCAAGTTGTTGATCGGGCAGCCGCTGGCCATGCCGCTGATGGTCATACCGGTGTGGCAGAAGGGGGTGCCGCAATCCATGCAGCGGGCTCCCTGGGTGCGGAGGTTTTCCTCCGGCATGTGGAGGTGAAACTCGTCCCAGTTGCGAATGCGATCGGCGGGGGCGACCTCTTGGGCCACTTCCCGCAGGTATTCCATAAAGCCAGTCGGTTTTCCCATGGTGGTTGTCCTGAAGAATAAGTTGATTGGGAGACTTGTTGGATGGGCACAAGGCTTTGCCCATTGATGATTTGATTACGGCGAGGGGCACAGGCTATCGATCTTTGCCCTTAGTTACGGATCTCTAAGCAAACTTTTTGGTTGCGGCATCAAGCAAAGTATTCGTAAATTTTCCACGTTTCAATTCGTCGTCCGTTGGCATTCCGGCTAAGTCTAAAAGGGACTGCGACTCTTCAAAGATGGCAATATATGATTTGTCGTCGGAATGCAAAATATCTATTATTTTTTGTGCATACTTGTCAGCCTTTTTGGAGTTGGGCGGCGGCATTTCAATCTTGTTGTGGCATAACCATTTAAAGGCTTGGATGACATGCCATCTCAACCTAGTATAATTCGGGGCACCAATTTTTCTGCCATTGATCAACGTTTGATATTTATAAAGCGCCAAGCAAGCAGCATAATAGTATGATTCATGATCATGCTCCTTGAAAATGTTCTCGCCTGACGCTGAAAACAGTGTCTTCACATATCTAGCTGAGTTGTGGGGTATGTTTAGAAACATTGCGGCATAACAACGTGTTACCTCGCGAACATCAAAAATTCTAGTAGCTTGATAACCTCGACCTCTATACTCTGCCTGTCTCCGCTCGAAGTAAATATGGTTTTCAGGAGCGGAGCTTTGATTCTTAGCGTCGAAATATTTTTGAACTAATTTAGCTTTATTCCTCAGCCCAAAAAAGGCTTCTTTCGCAATTTCTGATTGACTATTTGTTGCCGATATTATGTCGTTTGAAACATCGTTGTCAGGTGACTCTATAAACTTAATTACGACTTTTACTTCGTCTGTAAGAAGCTTCCTGTTCTCAAACAGAGTATTGCTAGTTTGGCAGCCGTTAATAATTTGGTAGTTCGTTAAATGAAACTCTTTTGTGTTTGGAGTTAAATTTAGTTCCGGCGCAACTATTGTTATGCCGTTGTTTAGAACAGAGAAGAGGCTCTTCTTTTCACTTGACCTTAGGGTACCTTGAATGGCGAGATTCACATCGTTTTCGTCACCTAAGAAAGAGCGGACATTTTCCTCAAACACAGATTGCTTTAAATTTCCTTCCTCATCCAAAAGAAGGGAATCAATAAAATGACTAGCAATAGATACAGCTATGTATGACTGGGGTATTCCTGGCATTTCAGTCATTCCCAGATAGTCTAAGACTTTCAGTTTCGCTTCATTTTTTTGGGTAAGACTAGCATAAAGTTTAAGTATTTCTCCACGTCCTAAGGGCTCAACCAAAACGTTGTAGAAAAAATCGGTACTTTTTACGGACTCTTCAATTAAATTGAAGCAGGCTTGTATCTCTCTCTCGCTCTTGTAAGCCCCGCTTGTACAGTAATATATACTTATGTTTGGTCTTCTATTTCTTATCTTTCTTGAGTTTTCAAAAATTATTTTTAGTATCTCAATTGATTCTTTATTTAATCTTCCGTTCGGAAGTTTTGGCTCTAAACTCAAGAAATCATCCAATCCTAGCTTGAAGTTACTGATTTCATCTTTGGTAAATTGCTCACCACTTTTAACCTGAGTGATGATCACTTCAGCTACAAGATTCGTTTTGTGTGTTTTGAAGATTTCTGTTGCATCATCTGAAGTAGTAATTAATTCTCCATCAACAACTATAGCTATCCCGTCGAGAGATGCATCGTCTTCTTTGGTTGTAATATCAGCAGGATTGAACCTTCCGAGGTAATGTTTTGAAACAATAGAGAAATTGCAAAAGAATTCGAACAACTTTGACTCTTTCTTCGAAGTTAGTTCGTATTCCTCAGCTAGCTCAATTACCTGATTTTTTAAAATTAGATGCATGAAAAAAACTCACAGATTCTCTTATTTGAAGGGCTTAATTTATTAGAGTGTTACCTTAATCAAGTGCAACAGTTGTAGGACGCATTTGCAAAGCAATACATCATTCCGCAAGAATTCACCTTTGGTGCATTGCGGCTCGCAGGCATAATCTGTAGTGATTAGCCTATGGTTGTGAGCCGCGAATGCACCCTACGATCGATCTAACTCCCGCCAATGCGGGCGACGTCGCGGGCATTTTCTTCAAACGCTGCCGTTAGGGCATCGTCGCCGGTTAGCCCATCGGCCAGGGCTTTTTGGATGTGTTGCAGCACCCGCTTGTAGTCGCGGGGCATCACTTTCACAAACTTGGTGACGGCGTTGTCCCAGTCTGCCAGCAGCGTCAGCCCCCGCTTGCTCTCGGTGTAGTCGACATGGCGCTGAATAAACTCTTGCAGGTCGCGAATTTCTTCGGGATCTTCGAGTTTCTCCAGATCGACCATTTCGCGGTTGCAGCGGGTGGCGAAGTCCCCGGCTTCGTCGAGCACATAGGCGATGCCGCCGCTCATGCCAGCGGCAAAGTTGCGCCCGGTGACCCCCAGAATGATCGCCTTGCCGCCGGTCATGTATTCGCAGGCGTGGTCGCCTACCCCCTCGACCACCGCTGTCACCCCCGAGTTGCGCACGCAGAACCGCTCCCCGGCTAGACCCCGAATGAAGGCTTCGCCGCTGGTGGCGCCGTAGAAGGCGACGTTGCCGGTGATGATGTTCTCCGCAGGCACAAAGGTGGACTGCTTCGGTGGGTAGAGGATGAGCTTACCGCCACTCAGCCCTTTGCCCAAGTAGTCGTTGGCTTCGCCCTCCAGCTCCAGCGTCACGCCCTTGGGCACAAAGGCCCCAAAGCTCTGGCCAGCGCTGCCCTGGAAGTGAAGGTGGACGGTGTCGTCGGGCAGCCCGTCCCAGTGGCGCTTGGTGATTTCGTTGCCGAGGATGGTGCCGACGACGCGGTTGACGTTATAGATCGGCAGGGTGGCGGCGACTTTTTCGCCCCGCTCAAGGGCGGGCGCACAGAGATCCAGCAGGGTGGTGATATCGAGGGATTTATCCAACCCGTGATCCTGGGCCATCTGGCAGTAGCGCCCCACCTCGGGGCCAACTTCGGGCTGGTGGAGCATGGGGGAGAGATCGAGCCCCTTGGCCTTCCAGTGCTCAAGGGCCGCCTTGGGTTCCAGCACATCGGTGCGGCCCACCATTTCATCCAGGGTGCGGAAGCCCAGCTCGGCCATGATTTCCCGCATGTCCTGGGCGATAAACCGCATGAAATTGACCACGTGGTCGGCATCGCCCATGAAGTGCTTGCGCAGTTCTGGGTCCTGGGTGGCCACGCCCACCGGGCAGGTGTTCAAGTGGCAGACCCGCATCATGATGCAGCCCATGGAGACCAGGGGGGCGGTGGCAAAGCCAAATTCTTCGGCCCCCAGCAGGGCGGCAACGATGACATCGCGCCCGGTTTTCATCTGGCCGTCGGTCTCGACCACCACCCGGCTGCGCAGGTTGTTCAGCACCAGGGTTTGGTGGGTTTCAGCCAGGCCCAGTTCCCAGGGTAACCCGGCGTGCTTGATCGAGGTCTGGGGAGATGCCCCGGTGCCGCCGTCGAACCCGGCGATCAAGATAACATCGGCGTGGGCCTTGGCCACCCCGGCGGCGATGGTGCCAACGCCGACCTCTGACACCAGCTTGACGTTGACCCGGGCATCGCGGTTGGCGTTCTTGAGGTCGTGGATCAGCTCGGCCAAATCCTCAATGGAGTAGATGTCGTGGTGGGGCGGCGGCGAAATTAGGCCGACGCCGGGGGTGGAGTGGCGCACCTTGGCGATCCAGGGGTAGACTTTGCGGCCCGGCAGCTGGCCGCCTTCGCCCGGTTTGGCCCCCTGGGCCATTTTGATCTGGATCTCTCTGGCCTGGGAGAGGTAAAGGCTGGTGACGCCGAACCGACCCGAGGCCACCTGCTTGATGGCGCTGTTTTTGGAGTCGCCCTTTTCGTTAGTCCAGGTGTAGCGATCGGGGTCTTCGCCGCCTTCGCCCGTGTTCGACTTGCCGCCGATGCGGTTCATGGCGATCGCCAGGGTTTCGTGGGCCTCTTTGGAAATTGACCCGTAGCTCATTGCCCCGGTCTTAAACCGTCGGGTGATCGCCTCTACTGGCTCGACTTCCTCCAGGGGAATCGGCTGGCGTGGCTTGAACTGGAGCAGATCGCGCAGGCGGAAGAGCTGCTTGTCCTGCTCGTTGACCAGGGCGGCGTACTGCTTGTAGGCCTCGTAATCGCCCGTGCGCACAGCCTTTTGCAGGGTGTGAATCACCTGGGGGCTGAGCAGGTGAGCTTCGCCTTCTTTGCGCCACTGGTAGTCGCCGCCCACATCGAGGGTGACATGTTCGGTGGGGCGATCGGGGAAGGCATGGCGATGGCGCTTGAGGGCTTCTTCTGCCAGCACGTCGAGCCCTACCCCCTGAATGCGGGAGGCGGTCCAGGTAAAGTATTGGTCAATCACCGCCTGGTTCAGGCCCAGGGCCTCAAAGATCTGCGCCCCGCGATAGCTCTGGATGGTGGAAATGCCAATTTTGGAGGCGATCTTGATCACCCCCTTGGTGACAGCCTTGACGAAGTTCTGACAGGCTTTGTCAAACTCCATCGGCGGCAGCAGCTGATCGGCAATCATGCCCTCAATGGTGTCGAACACCAGGTAGGGGTTGATCGCGCCGCAGCCGTAGCCAATCAGGGTGGCGAAGTGGTGCACTTCGCGGGGTTCGCCCGACTCTAGCACCAGGCCGACGCGGGTGCGGGTGCCGTTGCGAATCAGGTGGTGATGCAGGCCCGAGACGGCTAGCAGGGCAGGGATGGGGGCGTGGTCGGCATCGATGGTGCGATCGCTCAAAATAATCAGACTGGTGCCGTCGGCAATGGCCGCATCCGCCGCCTGAAAGATCCCCTCCAGGGCCGAGGCCAGACCCGCCTCGCCATCCTTGGCGCTAAACACCATCGGCAGCGTCACCGAGGCAAAGCCCTGGTCGCCCGCCTGCTTGAGCTGGGCCAGCTCGGCATTGGTAATAATCGGCGTCTTCAGGTTGATCAGCCGACAGCTCTCGGGCTCGGGTCTCAGCAGATTGCGCTCGCTGCCGATGGTGGTTTCGGCGGACGTAATGATCGCCTCGCGGATCGAATCGATCGGCGGGTTGGTCACCTGGGCAAACAGCTGATGGAAGTAGTCGTACAGCAGCCGGGGCTTGTTGGAGAGCACGGGCAGTGGCGTATCGGTGCCCATCGCCCCGATCGCCTCCACCCCATTTTCCGCCATCGGCTTCAGCAGCAGCCGCAATTCCTCAAAGGTATAGCCAAAGGCCGTTTGCAGGGTGGGTAGGGGCACGGGTTTGGGTAGGGGCACAGCATGCTGTGCCCCTACGGGGTCTGCGCCATTGCCGTTTAACCCTGCGGGGTCTGTGACCTCCGGCAAATCTTCCAGTTTCACCAAATGCCGATCGAGCCACTCCCGGTAGGGGTTTGCCGTCGCGATCTGCTGCTTGATCTCTTCGTCGGCGACGATGCGGCCCTCGTCCATATTCACCAGGAACATGCGACCGGGCTCCAGGCGACCCTTGTAGGCCACATTCTCGGGCTCAACGGGCAGCACCCCCGCTTCGGAGGCCATGATCACCAGGTCGTCTTTGGTCACGGTGTAGCGAGAGGGGCGCAGGCCGTTGCGATCGAGCACCGCGCCCATCATGGTGCCATCGGTGAAGGCGATCGAGGCGGGGCCATCCCAGGGTTCCATCAGGCAGGCGTGGTATTCGTAGAAGGCTTTTTTCTCGGGGCTCATCGACTCGTGGGCCGTCCAGGGCTCCGGAATCATCATCATCACCGCATGGGGCAGGGAACGGCCCGCCAGGGTCATCAGCTCCAGGGTGTTGTCGAAAATACCCGAGTCGCTGCCGTCTTTGTTGATCAGGGGCTGAGCCCGCTGCAGGTCGTCGCCAAACAAGGCTGACTCAAACATCGACTGGCGGGCATACATCCAGTTGATGTTGCCGCGCAGGGTGTTGATCTCGCCGTTGTGGGCCACATAGCGGTATGGGTGGGCCCGCTCCCAACTGGGGAAGGTGTTGGTGCTAAAGCGCGAGTGCACCAGGGCCAGGGCGCTGGCCATATCCCCATCGGCCAGGTCGGGGAAGTAAAAGCCCACCTGCTCGGGGGTGAGCATGCCTTTGTAGACTACCGTGCGGCTTGACAGGCTGGTGGCGTATAGGTAAGGGTCAACCCCGGTGGTCTGAATGGTGGAGTGGGCCCGCTTGCGAATGATGTAGAGCTTGCGTTCAAAGGCCTGGTCATCGGTCAAATCGGGCGATCGCGCAATAAACACCTGCTGCATGAACGGTTCGCTGGCCTTGGCAGTTTCGCCCAGCGAGCTGTCGTCAGTGGGCACGTCGCGCCAGCCCAGTACCTGCTGCCCTTCTTCCTGGGCGATGCGCTCAAATAGACGGCGGCCTTTCTCGCGATCGCTCCCATCGGGCGACGAGAAGAAGAAACCCACGCCGTAGTGCCCCGGTGCAGGTAGCGCAATGCCCTCTGCCGCCGCCACCTTGGCCATAAAAGCGTGGGGCATTTGCAGCAAAATACCGGCCCCATCGCCCGTGTTGGCCTCGGCCCCCACCGCGCCCCGGTGGGTGAGGTTGACCAAAATCTTCAGCCCCTGCTGCACAATACTGTGGGACTGCGCACCTTTCATATGGACGATAAAGCCTACACCGCAGGCATCGTGCTCGTACTGAGGATGATAGAGACCTTGGGCTTGGGGCGGTTGAGATAGGGTCATTGATTTATCGAACAAAACGATGGAACTCAAACAGGGACAGACGTAGATCGTGCCTAGACATTCTGCGATGAGGCACAAGCTGCTGGCCGGTCTCTTAAGAAAATGATCAGATCAGCCATTAAAAACTTTGCGAAATATAACAAACTTAAAAAGCTTTTGTTTCGCGAATGTCTGTTATTTCTAATACAACTACAAGAAAATATACGCTGCGGCAGCGGCATAGCTGACTTCCCTAGAATGCTTGGAATTAAACAGCCTTGGATCGAGGCTAAAAAGTCTTCTCGTTGTGGTCTGAGAGTATTCCATCTAAACAATGTCTATGGAGGTTGTCCCATGAATGTAGAAGTGGTAATTGTAGTCTCGGTGCCACCTACCGAGAAAGACCTTGATGATTTGAGCTTTGCGGCATCACGGTTGACAAACAAGCAGGACAGCACCGCGGTGAATGTGAAAGCAGAAAATGATCAATTTCTCTTGGCAACCACGTTTACGATGAAGACGGCTGCTCAGTATAAAGTGGTTGACCACATATCGAAAGAATTTGAGTTCTCAACCGTCGGCTTGGAAGGGTATCAAGAGATGATAATTTCGTTTCCTTGGTAGCAATTGTTAAAAGGCAATGAGTGCATACCAGTACTACGAGTTTCAAGCCCTTGACCGACCGCTGACGCTCAAAGAACAGGAGGCGCTGCAAGCGCTGTCGAGTCGAGCGCACATTACCCCCAGTAGAGCCAGCTTTCTCTATAACTATGGCGACTTTCGCGGCGATCCAGAGGCTGTATTGGCCAAGTACTTCGATGCGATGTTTTACATTGCCAACTGGGGTACCTGGCAAATTATGTTTCGCTTTCCCAAAGCGATGGTCGAGCGCTCATGGTTTAAACCCTACGAGGTCAGTGATGCGATCGCTGTTTCCACCACCACCCACCACCTCATTCTCAACATCGAAATCCACGAAGAAGAGGGACTGATTGGATGGGTTGAAGGCGAAGGCTGGCTGCCTCGGCTGTTGCCCCTGCGCGATGACTTGTTGACGGGTGACTTGCGTTTGCTATACCTGGCCTGGCTACGGATATGCCCTAACCTGGTGGAGTATGGCGAGGATGAAGACCCGACTGAGCCAACCGTGCCGCCCAACCTGAGCAAGCTAACGCCCCCCCTTAAGGCCTTCGTAGAACTGGTGGAGCTTGACCCCGACTTAGTCGCAGCGGCGGCCCAGATTAGCCCTGCCCAACAGCCCAAGCCAGCCCCAAACCTTGAAGATTGTTTACCGAAGCTATCCGAGGCAGAACGCCAGAAATTTTTGCTGAAACTGTTGCGGCGCGAACCCCACGTCGATCTGCAATTGATCAATCGGTTGCAAGAACTGGCTGGCTCTCAGCCATCAGTGCCATCAGCCCCTGACCAGGAGCGGCGGCGGTTTTCGGAGGTGGTGGCGATCGCAGCCGATCTGGCCGCCAAGCGCCAAAAAAAGGAGCAAGCAACGGCCAAAAAGAAGCGCATCAAAGAGCTGCAGGCCCTCGCTCCCAACGCGTCTTACACCTGGGATCGGGTGCTGGATTTGATTCAGGTCAAGCAGGCTCATGCCTATGACCTTAACGGGTGACAACGTACCTAAAGAGCTTGCTGCATCAGGGATAGAGCATAGAGACCACGCTGAAAATAGCGATGTTTATGGGGTTTGAGCGCTATCAGTTGGAGTGCCCAGTCGGTCCATAACT
>NZ_JADEWX010000175.1 GCF_015207395.1 Nodosilinea sp. LEGE 07088 | reverse complement strand
CGGGGAGATGTGTATGAGGGATGGGGTTGATGGGGATGGGGTCGGGGGTGGGTCAATGGCTGCGAATAGATCGGTGGTGTCTGCGATCGCACCCGGGGCTGCATCTTCTAAAAAATTGGCCTGGCCAAGATCGGCTGCTGACGGTATGTCTGCGTCAGCAGCGTCGTCACCCAAGAGGTCTACCCCCGCCGCCGCCGAGGCAGACGTATCGTCGTCACCAAAGCGATCCATCTCCAAGGAGGCCGAGCTCAAGGCATCTGGAAAGGATTCATCCGATTCGTCAATATCAAATAGATCGACGCTAGCCTGGGGGTCGGCAGGCTCTAATTCATCGAATAGATCCAGGTTTAGATCCAGGTTTAGATCCAGGTTGGCAGGCTCAGCGGTAGTAGATGCTGGCTGAAATAGCGGTTCATCGCCCCCCTCCAGACTAAGCGAAGAGGGTGCGACAGTACCGGTGCTATCTGCGATCGAGGCTCGACTGTCAAAGAGGTCAAGGGTAGACAGATCGGGGCTTGGGTCTGCGGCAGGTATCGACGGCTCGCCAAATAGGTCAAGGGCGGTTGCTTCAGCCGTAGAGTCGGGCGGGTCGTTGCTACCCAATAGATCTAAGGCAGATAGGTCTTCATCTGCTACAGGTTGAACGGAGTCGCCCAACCCATCCCAATCGGACGCCTCTTCTGCCGTTGAATCCGGTGGGCTTGGCGGGGAGGATAGTGACTCAAATAAACTAAGGTCTAAATTAAGGTCAGATAGATCCGCAGAGGCAGGAAACGATGCCCCCTGGGGCTCTGCTGAACGACTCGTATCGGGGGTAGGTGTGTTGGCCCGACCGGACTGTGAAGAGGAGAACAGGCCGATTTCGGCTGCGGTCAAGGGCAGTCCAGTCTCTGCGGTCTCAGTTTCCAGATTATTCAAGTCTTGCTGTAGCTGGTTGACCATAGTGTCATCAGCCGCGAGATCGTAGGTACTGGCAGGAGGCAAAGGATCTTGGGCCAACAGATCTTCGTCGGGAGAGGCCGCCATAAACTCGCCAAACATATCGTTGGCATCACCCGTAGCGGTGGCTAAATCACCCATTGCGCCGGCCTCGGGAGGTAACAGATCGTCAAACGACTCGATGGTGGTGGGAATATCGGCTTCATGAGTAGCATCATCCAGCTGAGCCGTCATCCCAGCTCCAAATAATCCATCCAGGTCATCGTCAGCGGCAGGGCTAGACTCGGTCGTAGGCGGATCAGGGGTCTGCTGGGTCAGCAGGGCGAGATCTTCAGGCATAGGGCTGGTGGCCGGTGGCGCTGGTACAGCGGGCTCATCTAGGGCAGATGTGGCGATGGTGGGCGGTTCGATATCAGCTGCCAAAAAAGAGTCTACCGAATCGTCGGCAGCGTCTACGGCGGCAGCCTCTGCACCGGGGGTAGCCAGAAGACCGCTATAGCCAAACAAACTTTGATAGAGATCGTCTAGGGCCGAGCCTTGATCGACTGCGGCCGTGGCCTCGGTGTTGAGATTCATCCCGGTGGTCTCAGGCAGCGACACTGCGGGTGAGGGGTCGGGGTCGGCAGCGTCTAAGCTATTGAGTAGCTGTAAATCTAGCCGAGCGGCGGCGGCGATTTCGGCAGCATTAAGCTCGTCATCGGAGAGGTCATTGAGCTGGAGGTCAATGATTTCGTCTTCAATCTGGATCAGGGTAATGTCGTCATCGTCTAAGTCGATGCCGAGATCGAGGGCTTCTAAGGCAAGGTCAGTCGCCAAGTCTGAACCCAGCCCGCTCGCTTCATCTGCTGTCAGGCTTTGCTCGGTGCTGGCTTCTAGGCTAGAGCGATCTGAACGGGGCTGTGGCAGCCCTCGTCGCTCGCTTGACTCTAGGTAAGCCAGAGTTTCTTGGTTGATCTGTTGTCCCAGGTGATTGACCAGAGCACTAAACATGAGCTCGCCCTGTTGCCCCAGGGTGTGCATCTGATTGAGCCCTTGGTTAAGAGAATTTTGGTAGCTGTAAATGCTCTGTTGCAGACCATCAAACACCGATCGCAGCGACTGATCGAGCCCCAGCATGACCTGGTCGGCTTGGGACTGAAGCTGTTTAAGGAATTCGAGCCGCTGGGTCGGGGTCAGGCCGGGCGGCTCGGCTGCAGTTGTATCTGCAGTCCCCTGGAGCAGGCCATAGGCGTTAGCGGTAGCTGATTCGAGGCGCTGCACCGACTGGCTGACCTGGGCGCTGAGATTGCCCTCAATCTGTTGAGCCATCTGCTGTAGAGCTGCCTCCCAACTGGGGGGTAGTTGATGCAGGGTAGCGCCCTGGTCAAGCTGTCTACGCTGCTGCTGAAGCTGCTGCACCTCCTGCAGCAGGAGTTCTCGCTGCTGTCTCAGGGTGGCGACCTCATTGCGCAGCGGATCGAGAATTTGCATTGTCTGACTGCGCAGGTACTGCATTTCTTGCAGCAGCGCTCTGAGCACCTGGCTTGAGGCCGTGGCCGTGGGATCGTCGGGCAATCCGCTAGGCGCAGACGATTGGTTATAGGTGGCACCCTGAACCTCTGCCAAGCAAGCTCGAGCCCGAGCTAATAGCTGGCGCTGATTAGCGTCATTCGACATCACCCAGGGCAGCCGTGGTGAGGCTTCCCCTAAGATTGAGTCAATCTCAGCTACCAGAGCTTCCAGTTCATCCTGCTGCACGGCTACCCCTTTGTTTACCTTTCCCCTGCGATTGCCAAAGTGTATGTCAGGCCGGTTTAAAAATCATCACGGTTAAGCATGAAATGGGCCTCCTAGAGGTTTCAGCCTACCCCTCCTATGGGCTGTTGGGATCACCGGAGGTGCGATCGCGTCTGGGGTGAACTTGAGAGGGTGGTATAGTGCTAAAACCTTGAACACTTATAGATTGGTGGTACCGCATTCTACCTTTGCCCTGGGATAGGATGGACTGGGGCTATTTTAATATCGCTAACTTAAACAAAAAAATTAATAATTGGAGTGATTAATGGATGCTCGCTACAACCCTCGGGATGCTGACGCTGATCTGAAGCTGATTCGCTCGGCCCTACTATTCCAAGACCTGCCAGAAGAGGCTGTAGCCAATGCCACCGGCCAGATGGTGTCGCGTCGTCATCCTGCCAATCAGGTAATTTTGCTCGAAAACGACTGGGGCTCTTCGGTCTATTTCATCCTGGATGGCTGGGTTAAGATTCGCACCTATAATCTCGACGGGAAAGAGGTCACGCTAAACATTTTGGGTAAAGGCGAGCTGTTTGGCGAAATGGCTCCTCTGGAGGAGGTGCCTCGCTCCACCGACGTCATCACTCTAGTCCCTACGGTCATTGGCAGTATGCCCGCCAACGACTTTGTCAAGTTGCTCAACTCTGAACCGCTGGCGGGGATTCGCCTGTCCCAGCTGATGGCCCGGCGGCTGCGGCAAGTCAACCGACGGTTGCGGCTGCGGGAGTCTGACAGTACCTCACGGGTAGCCGATATTATTCTCTTTTTGGCCGATGGCCAGGGTCAGCCCAGTGCCAGTGGTGTCGAAATTCCAAACCTGCCCCACCGAGAATTGAGCAGCCTCAGTGGTCTAGCCCGGGAGACGGTAACTCGGGTACTGAGTAAGCTAGAGAGAAAAGGGCTGATTGTGCGGGAAAAAGACTTGATGAGTATTCCCGATATCAATGCCCTAGAACGTCTGCTGGTTTAGTCATTCATGAGTCAACCTTCTGACCCGGCTCCTGGGGCCAAATTTGTGCCCCCGGTTGAGTCTACCGCGAGCGATTTTGATGAGCTAGAGACCTACCTCGATTACCGTTCTCCCGAGGCTGAGACCAACGCACCAGATTGGTCTCATCGCCTCAAGTCAGGGCCGCTAGCGATGGTGGAAACAGCCTTCTTGGCCAGCACCGCCGCCTTAATCTGGCTGGTAAATACCTACTTCCCGCCGGGGCCAATCTTGCGGCTGCTGTTTCCGTTGCCCACGGCTCTGGTCTACTTGAGATGGGGGCCCAGGGCCGCCTGGATGTCGGCTCTGGTGTCGGGGTTGCTGCTATCGGTGCTGATGGGGCCACCGCGCAGTCTGCTGTTTCTCATTCCCTACGCGCTGCTGGGAGTGCAACTGGGCTTCTTTTGGGCACGTCGAGCCAACTGGTACGTGTCGATCGCCGTGGGCTCGCTGCTGGGTACGGCCGGGTTTTTCTTTCGGCTGTGGCTGTCGTCGCTGCTGGTGGGAGAAGATCTGTGGGTCTATTTGACCAGTCAGGTTACCCAGATGCTGAACTGGGGGTTAGAGCGTCTGGTGGGCCTAGGCCTGTTGGATGTGGGGGTGCTGGGCCAGGCCAATTTAGAGGCGGTGCAGCTTTTAGCCCTGGTGTCGGTGCTGGCCAGCAATGTGGTGTATCTGTTTACGGTGCACCTGGCAGCCTGGCTGCTGCTGGGACGTCTGGGAGCCACCATGCCCGCACCGCCAGGATGGGTGCAGGATTTGCTGAAGGACTAGGGACGGGTGGATGGATGGGGATAGGCAATCCGCTCATTGAGGTTTATACCTGGCCACAGCGAGGAGACGCATGGTTGCAGCGAGTGCGGGGGCTGCGGCCAAGGCTGGTGCTGACCCTGGGGTTTACAGAGACGGGGTTAGTGCCGGGGATTTCGGCGGCGGGGGCGACGCCGGGCGATCGCGCCTTCACTGCCCTGGCCGATGCTGAGTTCATGGTCAACGGTCTGACCCCAAGGCCCAAGTATCCCCTGCCGCCGCTCCAGGCTGGGGCTTCGCCAGCGTTGATTGCTAAAGCCGTGATCGCTGCCCAGGGCATTCCCCTGGTGGTGCTCAATGCTGGGCTACCGCTACCACCCCCCGTTCTCCATATCGACCTGGAGGGAAAGCCCGCCCAGTGCCTGAGCACTGGGGCAGCTTTATCGCTAGAGGTGGTGCATCACCTCTGGCGGCAGGGGTTAGCCCAGGGAAAATTGCTGGGAGCTGAAAGCGACTACCTGCTGCTGGCGGAGTGCGTAGTGGGGGGCACCACGACAGCTTTAGGACTTTTGACCGGGCTGGGGGTCGATGCGGCGGAACGAGTGAACAGTAGCCATCCCACCTGTAACCACAATCAAAAACAGAACTTAGTCGCCCAAGGCTTATCTCTCGCTGGATTACCGGCGAGGCCACACCCTCTGGCGGTGGTGGCGGCGGTGGGCGACCCGATGCAGCCGGTGGTAGCCGGGCTGGCTCTGGCGGCGAGCCGCACCCGGCCTGTGCTGCTGGCGGGGGGCACGCAAATGCTGGCGGTCTATGCGCTGATGAGGGCGATCGCCCAGGCCGAAAACTACCCCTGGAACCCTGACAACGTGGTGGTTGGCACCACTCGCTGGGTGGTGGTGGATGCTACCGGCGATACGGTGGGGTTGGCGAAGCTGACCGATGCCTGTTTGATGGCCACGCAGCTGAATTTTGGGAATTCGCGGTTTGAGGCGCTGCGGGCCTACGAGCAGGGGTTTGTGAAGGAGGGAGTGGGGGCGGGGGGCTGTGCGATCGCCGCCTCGTTGTACCAAAACTGGGGCCAGGCGGAGCTGCTGGCTGCGATCGAAGCCTTGCTAGAGCAAAAAGCCCAGATTGAAAGG
This sequence comes from Nodosilinea sp. LEGE 07088, assembly GCF_015207395.1. GTDB lineage: Bacteria > Cyanobacteriota > Cyanobacteriia > Phormidesmidales > Phormidesmidaceae > Nodosilinea. The sequence goes on along the minus strand of NZ_JADEWX010000175.1, from coordinate 6,504 downwards.
CGCTAGTGCTCCCCTTTTCTCCAGATCTTCTCGCTCTTGAGTGGTCGAGCCGTAAGCTTTGATTTTTAGGTCAAGGTCTTCGGTAAGGGCCGGGGTCATGCGATCGAGCAGCCGATTCAGCACTTCGTGGAGGTCGGAGGGCATGATAATTTCAAGGGTGCAGTGAAATGAGGAGAATGTCCCTTAAGTGCTAGCTCATCGGGGTGCCTATCTCCATGGATTATTAGGATGGCGGTGCTTGGGTGGAATGATTCAGCATACCCATTTCACCGCCCGACGCTAATTAGAATAGACGGCATTCCCAATCAATTCTTGGGTTCTCCACCAGCAGTGGCTTGCTTGGGCTCATACTGGCGGCGATCGCAGGTTTAGCCACCTGAGCCCAAAGTGTTTGCATAGTTACATTCTTGCGATCACCTTGTGGGGTAGTGAATAGATAGGCCTTGCTGGCTGTAGGTTCAATTTTCGCCCTTTTTCGACAGCGGCGACCAGCATGCTGCCTCTCGTCCCCTACCCCCGCCATGCTGCAATCTTTCCTTAACCGCTCTTCATCGACGCTGGTGCTGCAGCGATTGCAGGAAGGATTGCAGCCCCAGGTTTTGCTGTCGAGCCTGGCGGCGGGGTTGGTGACCGGCATTATTGGGGTAATTCGAGCGATTTCCTACGCTAGCCTGATTTTTTCGGGGGCGCTGGCCACGCATCTGCCTACGGGACTGGGCATGACCGTCGTCAGCACCGGCATTACTATTCTGGTGGTGGCGCTGACCAGCACCCTGCCCGGCATTATTGCCACCCCCTTAGCCGCCCCGACCACCATTCTGGCGATCATGGCCGCCGCGATCGCCAGCGAACTCGCCGATGCCCCACCGGCAGACGTGCTCTCGACAGTAATGGTGGCGATCGCCCTCAGCGCCATGCTCACCGGGGCTCTGCTGCTGGCCCTGGGGCTGCTGCGCCAGGGGGAACGGATTCGGTTTGTGCCCTACCCGGTGATTGGCGGCTTCATGGCCGGGACGGGCTGGCTGTTGACCAAGGGGTTTTTTCAGGTCTCCACCGATACTCCGCTGACCTGGGCGACCCTGCCCGAGCTCGGGCAGCCCACGATGCTGGCCCGCTGGCTGCCGGGGCTGGGATTTGCGATCGCCCTGCTGCTGGCCACCCGCCTGTGGAAACAGTTTTGGGTGATGCCGCTGACGCTGTTGGTCTGTGCGGCCAGTTTTTTCGCGGTTTTAAGCCTGGCCAATGTTCCCCTAGAGCAGGCCAGGGCGGCGGGTTGGCTGCTGGGGCCATTCCCCGAGAGTCGGCAGCTGTGGCAGCCCCTGACCCCGGCCATGCTGCCCCAGATTCACTGGGTCGCCATTGCCCACCAGACGGGCAGCTTGCTGACGGTGATGTTTGTCAGTTTGCTCTCGCTGTTGCTCAGCAACAGCAGTATCGAACTGGTGGTGGGGCGCGACCTCAACCTCAGTCAAGAGATGAAGGCGGTGGGCTGGGCCAACCTGGCCTCGGGGCTGGGCGGCGGCATGGCGGGCAACCAGGCGCTGCCCAGTACTCTGTTAGTCCACGATATTGGGGCGAGCTATCGCCTTACCGGGCTGATGGCGATCCTCCCGGCGGCGGCGGTACTGGCCCTGGGGTCGTCGTTTTTGTCCTACCTGCCCAAGGCGCTGCTGGGCAGTTTACTGCTGTACCTGGGCCTGTCGCTGCTGTGGCAGTGGCTGTATCAGGCCTACTTTAAGCTGCCCCTAGGCGACTACCTGACGGTGTGGGTCACCCTGATTTTGATCGATGCGGTGGGTTTTTTGCAGGGCATCGCGGTGGGCTTTGTGATCACCGTGGTGCTGTTTATGGTGAACTACAGCCAGGTAGATGTGGCCAAGCAGGTGTTTTCGGGCACCACCAGCCACAGCAATGTGGAGCGCAGCCCGGCTGAGGAAGCCCTGCTGGCCCAAAAAGGCAGCCAAATCTATGCCCTGGAGCTGCAGGGGTTTTTATTCTTTGGCACGGCCAACTATCTGCTGAATAAAGTGCGCGATCGCACCCTAGCCCCCACCCAGACCCCCCAAAACACTGCCGCAGATCGCCCTACCGAACCCCTGCGCTACGTCGTCATCGACTTTCGCCAGGTGAGCGGCCTCGATTCGTCGGCGGTGCTGACCTTCAACAAAATCCTTAAACTGGCCAACAAGTACGACTTTACTCTGGTACTCACTAACCTCTTGCCCGAGTTTGCAGAAGCCTTAGAACGAGGCCAGGGACTGGATCTAGGCCGTCAACGCTGCCAGGTGTTTCCCGATCTAGACCGGGGCTTAGAGTGGTGCGAAGGCCTGATTTTAGGGCAGATCCTCTGCCAGCTTACCCAGCCTGACGACAGCGCTCCGGCTCTGGTCAACCACCTCACCCACTCGTTTTTGACTGCCAACCAGGCGCAGCAATTTATGCCCTACCTAGCCCCCCACGATCTCCCAGCGGGCTACTCCATCTTTGAACCCGGGGAGCAGCGCCCCGAGCTGTACTTTATCGAGTCGGGCCAGGTCAGCGTGCTGCTGGAGCTAGACGATGGCCGCACCAAACGACTGCAAACCTGCTCGGCGGGCCATATTCTGGGAGAAATGCGCTTTTTTGATAAAACACCCCTCTCCAGCTCGGTGGTCACCGATACCCCCAGCCGGGTCTATTCGCTTTCCAGAGAGACATTCAACCGGATGCAGCAGGAGGCTCCTGATCTGGTGCAGGCGCTGCAAAAACACATTGTCGAAATTCTCTGCGAGAGCCTAATTCGTCGGGGCGAGCAGTTACGTATTATGCAGTAATCTCTCCTGTACCAGCCACGACTTATATACACCTTTGTTTTTCGCCAAATTCCGATCATGATCCCCCCAGATGTGCCCTACCCCAGTCCCTGCCGATGATGCTCAAGTTTCTACCGGGTTCCCTGAAGGAGTCGCCAGCGTATCAAGCCCTGGAGGCTGAGCTGCACCCCGATCGGCTGGTGCCCAGCCTGATCGCCGGGGGCATCACCGGCATGATTGGCGTGATTCGAGCGATTTCCTACGCGGCGCTGATTTTCTCTGGTTCACTGGCCAGCCAGCTGAATGTGGGGGTGGGCATGGCGGTGTGCAGCTCGGCGCTGATCAGCGTAGTGGTGGCCCTGACCAGCACTCTGCCAGGGATGATCGCCACGCCCCTGGCGGCCCCGACGGTGGTGTTGACGGTGTTGGCGGCAGGCATCGCCCAGCAACTCGGGCCAGCAGCCGATGCCCAGTCTCTCGTTCTGACGGTGGTAGCCGCGATCGCCCTGGGGTCGCTGCTCACCGGGCTGGTGCTGTGGGTACTCGGCCAACTGCGCTGGGGCCGGGCCATGGAGTTTTTGCCCTACCCGGTGGTGGGGGGCTTTATGGCCGGTACGGGCCTGCTGCTGGTGCGAGGAGCGTTTAAGGTGATGACCGGCAAAGACCTGACTCTGGGCCAGATTGCCTGGTTTTGCCAGGGGGCTCAATGCCCGCGCTGGCTGGCGGGGTTAGCGATCGCGGCGGTGCTGCTGTGGGCCACCAAACGCCTGCACCACTACCTGGTGATGCCGGGGGTGCTGGCCCTGGCGACGCTGATTTTCTATGGCACGGTTTGGGGCTCCCACCAGCCGATCGCGGTGGTCAGAGAGCAGGGCTGGCTGCTGGGGCCGTTTCCCCAGGGCAGCCTGTGGCATCCTCTGACGACGGGCAGTTTGGCCCAGGTGCAGTGGGGGGCGATCGCTCAAGCGAGCCCGATTTTGGGGCTGCTGGTGTTTGTCAGTTTGCTGTCGCTGGTGCTAACCAACAGCAGCATCGAGCTGGCGGTGGAAAAAGACCTGGATTTAAACCAAGAGCTAAAGGCGATCGGGTTGGCCAACCTGGTGGCGGGTTTGGGCAGCACCATGGCCGGCAATCAGGCCCTGCCCAGCACGCTGCTGGTACATCGCCTGGGGGCAGCGAACCGCCTGGCCGGGGTATTTAAAGCGCTGCCCTGCCTGCTGGTGCTGGTACTGGGGCCGACATTTCTGAGCTATTTCCCGAAGCCGATCTTGGGCAGTTTGCTGTTGTTTTTGGGGCTCGATCTGCTGGGGCAGTGGCTCTATGGGGCCTGGTTCAGGTTGCCCTGGGTAGACTATGCGATCATTTGGGCGACCCTGGTTGTGATCAATACCTCGGGCTTCATTTCAGGGATTGGGCTGGGGTTTGCCCTGGCGACGGCGCAGTTTTTGATGCAGTGTGGCCGTCTAGATGCTGTGGATGCAGGGGAAAGCCCCGATAATCCAGCGCTCGAGGCCGATGGCGAAGCCGAGAAGGAAGCGGGCCGGGCCGGGGCCATCAGCCGTATTGACACAGCGCGATTGCAGAGTATTCTGTTTTTTGGCAATGCCAAGGGGCTGTGTCAGGGATTGTGCGATCGCATCCTGCACCGCGATCCAGACCACCCCCCCCTGCAATATCTGATTCTCGACTGCCGACAGGTCATAGCTATGGACTCCTCAGCTGCCATGAGCCTGGGCAAGGTGGCAAAACTGGCCCAAAAGCACAACTGCACTCTGGTATTTTGTCACTTGACTGAACCCGATCAATGGCTCTTGTACAAAACTCAGACCCTGGCCCTGGCGGGCAAAAATGTCTTGTCAAACTACTCTGAGGCCGTTAGCTGGTGCGAGGCCCAATGGCAAACCGCCTCAACGCCCGAGGCCCTAGACACCGCAGGGGAGCAAACCGTGATTGAACCGCCCTTGGCCGAGGGAACTGATCATTGGGGCGATGCTCCGCTGGCGCGGCACGGCCAACACGAAGCCAGGGTAGATATCACCTTAGGTTAGGGAGCCCATAGGACTGGGCTGTGGCAGTGGGAGAATAGGGTTGTATGGATCGCCCATAGCGCATTGTCTAATCAACCTAACTCTTCGCTAGATTGGTAACGGTTGCTGATGAAATTGTTTAGGTTTCTGTCATTGTGGTTACCATGCCGTCTGGGTTTAGCCCTCAAGACTATCTTGCGATCGCGGATCTGTGCCGAGGGATTGATCTAACTGCTTCCTAGACAACGTTTTTTGGTGCTCACGTGGTTTAATTTATGCACCGTATAGCTCAGTTTCCTCGAGGCCAAAGATCCCTTGAACCTCGGCTAGCGATCGCTCCCATAAATTCTCGGGTTGCCAGACATCGGGGTCAAACTGAGCGGCGCGACCCCGACGATAGGCTGCAAACAGGCGCGATCGAGGCGATCGAATAGCCAGTTCAGCAGTTGCAAAAAGCATTCTGCTCTCTGGGCCTGAATCATGTCTAGGGAAGGAGGCACATGCATGGAACTTCTGCGTAATTGAATGGCAACGTGGTGTCTTCAGCAAAGCGAGCACCATGAGAAAGCGAGGATTGAGCCGTGGAGAAGACCCAATCTTCAGCCGCAGTAAACCTAACGGCGGTTTTGACGACGTTCTTGCATGAGCGATCGCAGTTCCGCCTGCTGGGCTGCGGTGAGCACACCGCTGAGTTCCCCACGAGAATCTTGCATGGCTGCCCGAATCTCAGCTTTTTGGTCATCAGTCAGGTTATCGATGGCCGTCGCTGCGGCTCGAAAATCTTGTGATTCCCGGTAAACCTCCTGAAATTGCGATTGTTGTGCGTCGGTGAGGATGGTATCTAAATCGCTGCGCAAATCCTGAAAAATGTTCTGCACCTGTTCCTGTTGTTCGTCGGTCAGGTCGAGAGCCTCAAGGATGGGAAAGCTCTGGGCACTAGCAGAGGCGATGGCGAATGGAGCCGCCATGACAGTGGCGGTAGCGGCGAGGCCAAGGAGTCCGAGGTGAAAGAAGCGTTTCATTGTCATATATCCCATTGAGCAGTGAACCGAAACGATTCCAATCTACCCAACGGCGATGCCCGTTCATTGGCCAAGAAGTCACGATCGCACCCATGACTTTGGTCATGCGCTATCCAGGCTGCCGTAGGGCCCGGGATGAAGCTGCTGTGGCCCGTGAGCGATCGCTACTACGGTTCTCCGCTGCGCATCTTTCCTGCGGTTCACTACGATCTCGGGCTGTTTAGCCTAGGGCATGTTCGCTTCATCGACTTTGAGCTGCTGTACAGCGTGCTGATATTGACACCGTTGTGGCGGCGAGAAAACCTAGCCCCCGACAGGAAGAAAAAGTCAGACAAAACCTGAGGTCTGCCGCCCCTTGCCCGCAGACTGTTGGAAGTCAGTTCAGGCCAGATGGGGCGGCGCTGTCATTCTCACCTCGCGAGAATCCACTGGCCTATAGCGGTTCTCGAATGGATTCCCATTCTCACGGGAATGACGGCCCAGAGCTGTCTCAGCGGAAATGCCCTAAGAGACTGATCAGAATTTTGTGTAAGCGATCTAGAATCCCAATAACTCAGGAGACCGCATCATGGTACGCAAGAAGAAAGAACCAAACCGCATCGATGACATGCTGGATGATCTCTTGGCGGACTGCCAGGGGCCCGAGGATATTCTGGGGGAGTC
>NZ_JADEWX010000174.1 GCF_015207395.1 Nodosilinea sp. LEGE 07088 | reverse complement strand
AGGCAGGTGGTGGCTGACATGGTAAAGACCCTGAGATGATGCAATTTCAGCGTCTCATGTCAGCTCACCCTTTCCCCCTCGCCTAACGAGGTTTCAAGCCTTTTGCCTACTTGTGTCAGGCAGTCAGCCCACCATCTCGGCGTAGTCCTCTGAGGTTACTAACGTTGGGTCTTCGTCATCGTCGAATTCGTAGTCTTCCTCATTCTCATGAGCTGCGATAGCATCGCGGAGAAAGCGATCGCACAACCACTGCGCCACTTTGTCAAAATCCCGGTCGGCGTCCAAAAACAGCACGCCCACCACGGCTTCGAACATCTCCCCCCAGGTACCAAATTCTTCCTCGGGCGGTTTACGGTTCTTGCGATTCCAGGAGGAGCTGAAGTCAGGTAGGCCCAGCTCGATGGCAAAGTCAGTGAGAGAGGGGCGATCGGCGATCGCCTGACGGTAGTCATCTAACTCCTTTCGCTCAAATTCTCGGCCAGTGCTATACAGGTAGTCGGCCAGGATGGTGTCGATTAGAGCATCGCCCATGAAGGCCAGGGTGCGGTATTTACGTTTGATGCGGTCTTGTTCTGCCCTGGGGAGAGCCATCTCATTGAGGGTGCAGGGGTCGGTGAGGGCGATTTCAAGCATGTCATCGCTGTGGAAACCGGGAAAGGCGATCGCACGCTTAGCCGCTTCAAGGTTGATAGACAGATAGCTCATAGCCAATTACCGATAAATACGTATTTGCGGAATAACAACATAGTGATCTTCCAAAATCTCGTCAGAGTCTTCGGCGGTTTTGACAAAACGGTATATAAATCGGACTTGCACTTCTCCAGAATCAAAATGGAACTGATTTGGATCAAGCCCTTTATCCATGAGAAGTTTATTGCAATTTTTAGACAACGAGCCAATTTCAATTAGGTCTTTAGTCAGAATAGACCAGCCATTGTGATAGCGATTACACCTTAGATTTAGTACATCACCTTCCCGCATCTTTTCGATAATGTTCTGCCGTTTTCGAGTTTCTGAATACCCTAAATTGATGTCTCCAATGCCCCTAGGCCTGCTAGGAAAAAAGTCAAAATAATGAATTCGGTCAGGCAGGACAACCGAATCCATGCGCTCAATTTTTGGCTCAATTAAGGTTTCTTTCAAAAACTGAACAGATCTAGTGCTACACAAGATCAGCTCTTCCCTAGCGCGGGTTATGGCGACATAAAACAGCCGTCTTTCATCCTCAATCTGATGCTCAGCCTCAGAGAATTTATCCGTTAGTAAGATCACCTTTGAGAATTCCAGCCCCTTCGCCCCATGGCAACTGGTGACTAAAATAGCATCTTCATCGGTGAGGGAATTATTGGGGCTTTCGCTGAATTCATAGATGGATGTGGCAATTTCCTCGGTGGTTATGGGTGTTGCCAGATCTGCGGAGCCGAACCCTCGCTCTTTATCAAGGTCATCGGCTATTTTTAATAGGGTTTTAACGGTTGGCTCTGTTAAGCTGCGCCCCTTGCGCTCAAAGAAAGTCTGAAACCGTTGGCGTACTGACTCAGTCTCAGTCAGGGTTAGGGTTGGATTCGCTTGCAGCTGCTTCAAAAGCTGATGGGTCACCGAATGGCGAATCAGCTTAACGTCTCGCCCCTTTAGGGCATAGGTAGGAATGCCCGCTAACCGCTCCAGCAGGGCTCTGATTTCGTTAAGCTGATCCCATTCCTTAGCCAAGATGACAATTTCGTTGGGTAGTGTGCCCTGGTCTAGCCACTGGCGCACCTGCTTGGTGACCCAAATTGCTTGGGCTGTTAGCGTGGCAAATAGCCGAGCTTTCACCGGCTCTCCCGCTTGCCCAATTCTGGCGCTATCGATACAGACCTGCTCTTCTGGCGTTTGCTTACAGCGATAGCGGTTGTTTTGAATCACCCGATTGCCTACGGCAATGATGGATTCTGTTGAGCGATAGTTCTCCGTCAGCAAAAACTGTTTAGCCTGGTATTCAGTCTTAAACTGGCGGATGAATTTAGCATCTGCTCCGCGAAAGCCATAAATGTTTTGGTCGTCGTCGCCAATCACACAGAGGTTGATTTGCACTGGCTGGTCCTGACTAGCTGTGTCGTCTAGCCCAGAAATTAGCCGAATCAGGCGATACTCCTGCTCGGTCACGTCCTGGTACTCATCCACAAAAATGTGCTCGGTGTTGCCCAAGAGTCGGATACGGCGGAGCTGGATGTTATCATCGTCGTCTTCTTGGCTCTCCAGCAGGTCGCAGGCGTCCTTCAGCAGGTTGTCGAATCGTTTTTCGGCGTCTTGGCGTTTGTGTTCTTCGAGGGTGCGACCCAGCAGAGCGAGGGCTAGGCCGTGGAAGGTGTAAACCCGCAGCCGAGAGGCTAAGTTGCCGATTAGATCCTGCAATCGCAGGCGGAGTTCTCGCACGGCATTGCGGTTGTAGGCCAACACCACAATGCGATCGGGAGCTACTCGTTTGACCTTAATCAGGTAGGCAATGCGGTGAACAATGGTGCGTGTCTTCCCTGAGCCAGGGCCAGCAATGACCGAAATCGCAGCAGATTCTGCTTCTACAATGGCCTTCTGAGAGGCATTAAGTGGCCCCATAATAGCGTCGTAGTCAGCCTGAGTAACCGGGCGCTGACTCAGGCCAGGGTAGGCCGCCGTGAAGCCTTCGCGGGTGAGGGTGAAATAGTCGTCTACGAGCTGCTGGCGCGCTTGGTCATCCTCTGCCAGCTCGCCATACTTTGCCATCAGGTGGGTCTTGCGGGCCTGTTCTTTGTAGTGCTCTTCTAGGGTTGGGTAACGGCTGTAGATGGTTTTGAGGTTGGCCCCTTTGAAGACCCTCACTTTTAAGGCCTGGTGGAATAGGGTAAGCCCATCCGTTAACCGCACAATTTCTCGCTCATGGAGCCAGATCAGCGTGCGCCGGAGCTGCTGGGCCTCTATTTCTGTCGGGATAGGGCGCTCGCATACCGTCTCCAACAGCGCCTCAAAATCACACTGCACCACCAAGCGAGCCCCGGTCTTGGTCTCTAGGGTGTTGTCGATTTCGGCGTACAGGGCATCTAGCAGCTTGGTGCAGAACTGTTGATGGCGAGGCAGCCAGTCGATCACCTGGGATAGGGGGCCAGAGTCTGCATTGGGAGCGCTGATCTGCATCAGGCCACCGCTCAGGCGTTTAAGGCTGACCCAGCCCAGGGCTTGCCATCCTTCTAGCAGAGTAGTCAGCTTGGTATCTCTGAGCTTTTGGCTGCCATCGGCATCTAGAAAGGTGGCCAGTTTGCGGGGATTGACCACGTGGCTGGGTTTGTCGCCCACATTGTCGGCCAAGTAGCTCAGAAGCTGGTCTTCTAGGGTGCAGTAACGCCCATAGGTGAGTTTGGCATCGCCTTTTACGGCTTTAGTCACCAACAGCGTTAGCGGCAGCTGAGAAGTACACACCTCAGCCCGTTGCAGTTCTCGAATGCGATCGGGTAACTCCAGCACCGGAATGCCCGATTCGTCGCTGAGCCGCTCTAACGACACTCGTTCGCCTTCTTGCTGGTGCTGCTGTTGTACCAAATGCATACCGTAGATAAGCCGCTCAAAGGACTTGATTTCACCCTGCTTGAGGCTTTTTTGGCGGCTGTAGGTGAGAAACATATCCCAAGACTGAGCCGGGGTAGTTTGCTTCAGATGAAACTGCACCACCGTAGAGAGATTTTCAGCTCGCTCGATTAGTCCAAAGTCTTCTAGGTGGTGCAGGGCCACCCGCATCTTGGTTTCTCGCTGATCGTCGTCGGTGGCAAAGCGGTCGTCCAGATCGCTGGTTTGGTAGATCTCGTTGGTGGTAACCCAGAACCAGTCTTCGGTAATGGGGCCAGAGCGGGAACGGATGCGATCGCGCACTCCCCGTAATGCCGTAAAGATATTCCTTAAGTCTGTCCGGGAGAGATGATTCAAACTCTTCAAAAAGAAGAGCATCTCTAAATCTTGCGGGTCAAACAGCAGCATGCAGTCGGCGGGGGCACCATCACGCCCAGCTCGGCCCGCTTCCTGGATGTAGCCCTCCAGGCTGCCGCTAGGAGTGTTGTGAACGACAACTCGCACATCTTTGCGGTTAATGCCCATGCCAAAGGCACAGGTAGCTGTCACCACATTGAGGTCTCCATTCTTAAAGGCATTGAGCAGCTCGCTCTTTTTCGCTTTGGGCACTTTGCCATGGTAGTGGTGGGCCTGAATATCGTGCCGCTGAAGCATGGTGGCCAGCCGCTCGGCATCGCGGCGCAGAGCGGTGTAGACCAGGGCGCAGCCCCCCTGATCAAGCGCCCGCTGCACGGCTTCCACAATCAGCGGGTCTTTATTGCCGTTGACTGGGAGCACCTGGTAGTTGAGGTTATCGCGCTGAATGCCCGCAGCAATTTTGCAGCGAACCGGAAGAGACTGCTGCTGAAAAAGCTGGCAGATATCGTCGCGTACCTGGGCGGTGGCGGTGGCGGTTAGCAGCGCCAGAGCGGGTAGGGGGCGGCCCAGGGCGGTGTAGAGATCGTGAATAAACTTGGGTATGTAGCGGTAGTCAGGACGGAAGTCTTGCCCCCACTGGCTGACGCAGTGGGCCTCATCAATGACCCAAAGTGCGGGTGGGCGCTCTCGCAACAGGTTGCGAATGCTGATAGAGCGGAGCTGTTCTGGACTGATGTAGAGCAGACCTTTTTGGCCATTGCGCAGGGCGTCTAGTCGTTCGGCCCGCATCGCTGCCGGTAGGTTGCCGTTGATGAAGGTAGCGAAGTCGAGCCCTTGAGCTTCCAGGTCTACCACCTGGTCTTCCATCAAGGCTTGAAGGGGAGAGATACATACCGTCAGCCCCCATTGGCAGCGGTAATACATCAGGGCAGGCAACTGGTAGCAAAGCGATTTGCCGCCCCCAGTGGGCATTAAAATTAGCGGGTTTTGTCGGGCGATAATGGCCTGAACGGCTTCTTCTTGAACTCCTCGAAATCCAGGGATGTCAAAGGCTTCTAGGAACGGCTGGTAGGTAAACCCTGCTGGCGTAACCGGGAACAGCTGATCGAGGGTGTCTTGAAACTGGGGCAGATGGTTGAGCCAGGCGGAGGGGGCTTGCTTGGACTGGTGCTGATTGCGCTCAAAGTTCCAGACCAGCAGGGCGGCGATGATAAAACGACGGTCAAAGTCGGCCTCGCGCAGCAGAATGCCCCAGATGTAGTCAAGGGCGTCTGAAGAGAGGTTTGTGAGAACGGCAGGGGGAAGATCGCTAAGGGCTGGGGGCGCTTCAGGAAGCCAGCCTAGGGGCTCAAACAAGCTGCGGTAGGCAGCATCTGCGGTGGTTTGCCCGTGGGTGAGTAGCCAGGTGTAGAGCTGTCGTAGGATGGCTGGATGTTGGTCCAGGCGGTTTAGGCATGCTTCGAGCAGCAGGCGGGTGGCTCTGACATCTTCGAGGGGGTCGTTGCTGGCGTAGTCGCTGAGTTTGTAGTCTTTTTGCAGCCGGTGGGAGGGCTCTAGGGCAAAGGCCAGCAGCGAAAGTTCGAGGGTATCGATAATTTGTAACGGCTCTAGCTCAGGCCACTGGCGGGTGAGGTGAACCTGGTCAAAGCGGCGAAAGTTGTGGCCGCAGAGAGTCCCCTGGGTCTGGATTGCGTGAAGGAGCTGGCTGTGAATATCCTGCGCTTGTTCTTGAGAGGCCTGAAAGGTATCGGCAGACGACAGCAGACCATAGCTGAAGATCTGGCCTTTTAGATCTACCTCCAGATCTAAGTAGATATAGCTATCTAGGATGTCGCTTAACCCCATACCAATTCCCGCTTCAGAATCTGAGAAGCTTGAATGGTGCTTCTAATGCCCTCATGGTACCCAGGGGCTGAAATCTTGATGACAGCCTGATTTTGAGTCTTCTTCAAGATCTGAGGCTATCTGAAGAGGAGAACAAGCTCATGGATCGCTTAAAGGTTTTTCATACAGTCTGTAAACGCTGGTATCCGAAAATTCGTAGCCAGTAGTTTTTAGAACAGTGGTTAAGGTTTCAGATTGGGGTAGGAAACCCCCAATGGCATTGAACCCTAGTTGGTGAGCTAAATTGCCCATGTCATTCAGTGCTGCCTGCACACCTGAAGCGGTGCCGCCTAGCCAGCCGATCCAGAGGGTGCCGTCGGGGCTTTCCATGTGGCTACGGATGAACAGGCTAGCCAGGGTATTGCCCTCGAAACTTCCCCAGACCCAGCCTTGGGCTAGAAACTGAGTGAGGTTGGCTGGGGTGAGGGTTTGCCATTTTGCACCACGGACAACAAAGAGAAGATCGCGCTCCTCAGAGACAAAGCGGTTAATGGCGGCCCAGGCGCGATCGCAGTCATCTTCCCCCAGCAACCGCAGGGCCGTAGGCGCACCCTTGCTGGCGGTGGCACTGTAGACGGCGTAATCACCCAGGGGGCTAAAGCCCTCTCGCTGCATAAAGGGATGCATGGAGGTGTTGGTAACGCTGACGCAGGTACGCAGGGTGGTGAGACCCAGAGATTGGCCCAGGGATAAGGCAGCTTGAGTGAGTTGACGGCCAATGCCCTGGCGGCGAAAGGCGCGATCGACTCGCAGCGCTTCCCACCAGCCTTCGGTATCGGAGAGCTGCACGATGCGGGTCATGCCGACGGGCTGGCCATCGCGATCGGCGACCAGAATGTGGCCTGTGGGGTCGGCGAACCAGACATCCCATACATCGGGAATATAGTCGGTTTCGTCATCCCAGGTGTGCTGGCAAAAGGCGAGGATTGGAATTTTGTCGCTCGGTTGAGCCGGGCGGATATGGGGTTGGGCTGACGGAGGCATTATGCAGATGAGCCAATGGTTGCAGGAGCCTCGCTAATGGTCTGATAATCTGGGCTGGAAAATGGCTCAAAACCCTCTAACCATGGTGCAGTGAGGCTACACAGCAGGCGAAACTGGAGTGGCGTAGGCGGTGGGTTGACCCGCTCAACCTTGGCTTTTACCTGCTCAGGGAAGCTAGAGACGAGTTTGAACAGGTCTTGCGCCAGGTAGCGAGGGCAGTAACCAACCTGATGTCGATCTTCAGTGCGTAGCACTAGAGCACGGGAGTCGAAGGGATTTTGCAGGTCGTGCGTCAGCCACAGTGGCGTGTCGGGCGGCAGGGTTTGGACATGCTGCTGTTCGGCCTCTGGGAAATGGCGCAGGCCGTGGGTGAAGAAATGGATGTGGTAGTTGCCGTCGGCCTCTCGCTCGGGGCAGGGGAAGACTTCAAAGTTGTCGGTTTTGCGTTTGCCGCCGCTGCGAGCCAGTAGGGCGATCGGGTCGTCTTGGTGCTCGGGGATATTGAGCCACTGGATAAAGTCTTTGTACTCGGGGCGGGAGGGGCGGAGAAGCCGGTTGGCAAAGAGCGGGAATAGGTCGCTAGAGACGTAGCTGTAGTCGAATTTGGGAAAGGACAAAATGGGCTCAAACCCGGCTTGCTCTCTAGCGTCTAAGGCTCCTTGTAGATAGCTAAAGCGGTACAACCCATCCTCATAGGTGAGCTGCCCCACGGGAAACCAGGTGCGGGAGTTCGGATCTTGCCAAGCTAGAAACAGGGTTTTCAAGTCAGTTCCTCTCGCAAACGCAGCAGTCTGCTTCTATTAATGTCGAGCATTTGGTGCGCAAATTCTAGGGCAGTTGGAGAGATTCGGCTCTGAGGGATCCGGTGCAGCAGTGTTTCAATCTGCCCAGGAGATATTTTGGCCAACTGGTCTAACCATAGGGCTGCCGACCTGGCATAGTCACGGGCTACGGCAGCAAATACATCGAACGTTAACAGGGGCTTACTGTCTCCCTCTTGCCGGAAAAAGGCAGAACGAGACTTCTCGGCATAGGCTTGTACGGTGTTTTGGGCGAGGCGCTGCTGCCGCCTTACGTCTAGCAGCTCTCGCCCTAGGCAGGCGGCATGGTCGTAGGTGGGCGCTAGCTTGGGGATGCCTCCTGGCAAGGGCACAACAAAGCCCCAGTTTTCGTGGTGCCGATCGCCATTGCCAATCCAAGCATCGAGCAGGAGATAGCCAATGAATGTGGCAACGGCGTTATCAATGCCAGGCGGCGGCTCCCAGTTTGGGGGCAGTTGGATACCGGATTGGCTAACGGCCCTAAGGACTAACGACAGGGTGTGTTGGGAGACGTTGTAGCCTTCATATTTGGGGTAGCTGGATACCAGACCGGCCAGAATCTCGTTGCCATGGACGAGGGCTGTCTTGTCGGGCAGGAGGTTGGGAGAAATGGTGCCTAGTTGCTCGTTCCAGATAGCCAGTTCGTAGGTAGCGTGGGGCAGGCCCAGGAGTCGGCAAAGTTCGGCGGCAAGTTTTTCTGACCAGTCTTCGCCGGTATTGGGCCGAGACCGTTTGAAAAGGCAATCACCAAGATTGGTGTCGTTGTACCAGAATTTACTCTTGCTCCCCATGGCTTCTTCTGCACGGGCGGCATCGGTAGGGACTTCAATGATGGGGAAGCGATCGCTCATTCTTGGCAATAGAAACAAATAAGCTTTCCAAGATAAAAGGTACTAATAAATTGGCCAGAGAATTGACGATATGGAAACATAAATCAATCTTAAGTTGAGTCGCTTATGTTACGACCTAATTCTAGAATAGAGGAATAGACTTTGAATCAAGTCAGTTTTGTCGATAAATAAGAAACCTAATAAAAACCACTAAAGCTATAACAGAGAAAGTCGAAAGACCAAAAAGGTAGAGATCTGAATAGCTGGAATCTTGCGGAAGCCCCCAGTCAAATGCTTTCCACAATGGGGCGGCTACTGACTTCGTAAATGATGCAGATACAATAAATCCGAATACCGTGAGTGCCACTCTGAACGCATCATCTTAGATTCGATTAGCTTTATTTCGCTTTCTAGAATTGATAAATTTTCGAGGATCTGGCTTTGCATAGCTTCAACATTCATCTTCTCCCAACCCTTGATTAAAAGATCTCTAACCTCTCCGAAAGGGGTTGTTTCAAGCATTTTCGACTTCAATTCTACCAAATCCCTTCTGGTAGCTAAGATTCCGGATAGATCTTTTAGTTTTCCCGACTTCTCAACTAAAGCTTTATGCAACATAAAGCCATATTCCAACAATTCAATCTGAGTCTGATGTTCATAGATTAAATGACCGTTATTAATGTCCATCCATTGTTTCTGCTTGTCTATTCCACTTTTAGACCAAGCCCATAAGGTTGCGGAGGATGTGATGTAGGCAGAATAATCCTCAAATTTTCGAGCATCTAGAGGCACATATTCAGAAGAACTACCTGTTGTCCCCGAGACACGCGCCAGCATTTTACCGAAGGCTTCCCTATGGATTTCTTCATTACTTGAAGAACTGTCTTGCTGATCACTAAAATCAATCAAGTGAATATGAGGTTTGCCAGACCAGTAATTGCCCATTGATGGCAAGCTTGTCTGACCTTTGAGCAAAAAATTTATAGAAGACGCAGGCTTCTGAGTGATCAGTCCAAAAATGGAAAATAAAGTGAGTGCTATTGAGGTAATTGTCTCCTCGCCATCTGGCTTTGAGAGTGGTGCAAAGTCAAAATCAAAATCTCCTATTCTAATTGTTTGAGTTAATTCTCTTAAGGCATTTTTTTGCTTTTCTTTTGCCCTTAAGAATTTCAATCTTTCTATGATACTACTTGGCGGAAAGGAAAAGGTGTAATAGGCTTCAGATGCTAGAGCGCTAAGCATGGGTGGGACAAAGGCAAAATTATAATCGCATTGCTGGATGTTTACATATTCAGAAATAAAGTCATCAAGTGGTACGGGTTCGTTTGGCCCGATTAATCGAAACTCAATAATGAGAATTCCACTTTTGTAAAGGATGATAACTGGGTAAACGCGAGAAATTTTTTCTTCTTCCTTAATCAAGACTATGGGTTTTAAGAATGCTCTAAGATGTGGTGTTGGAAGTTCCATTCCAGGTGATATTTGACGAGCCTCAGCAAATAGGAATTGAACCCCAATCAGCCAAGTCTCTCTTGCATAACCAGTTAGCTCAAGCTCGGAATTTGTGTCAAACCTGGCTGAAGCTTGCTTAAGATCTCCTGATATTTTGAGAATCGTTTCTCCTGATACTACCTCTTCGTCTACTCGACAGAAGGTTTGTCCGTTTGACAAAACGACACAATCAGATATCTCAAGTTCGACCAGTGTCCTTGCAACTGACTCCAGATCGTCTACACGAGACTCAAAGTAAGTTGAGAATGTATACCAAATTTCCCACTTTCTAACTTCAAAAGAACTCATGACAAATCTTCTAAGAGTAATGGATGAATATCTTTATTCATCTTTTGGTGATATTGATATAATTCATTACATGGGAGTTAGATGTGACATTGTGGACAGCCAGGACGGCTATCCCACAAGAAGCTTAAAACAGTTCGCCTTGGGTGGCGGGGCTGTCGCCGATGGTGGCCATTAAGAATTCCCTTCGTAATCAACACAGATCACTAGCCCGGCAAGGATCTCGGTCATTACCTCGGGCTCGATTTGCCCCAGACATTTGGTAAAGCGCTGGGTTGACAGGCTGCGGACTTGTAAGACGTTGGCGGCGAAGTCTCTAGCGAGTCCATTGGTTTCTGTGGCGGGTAATTTGACCATGAAGGGGCGGCGGTCAAATTTATC
This sequence comes from Nodosilinea sp. LEGE 07088, assembly GCF_015207395.1. Lineage (GTDB taxonomy): Bacteria > Cyanobacteriota > Cyanobacteriia > Phormidesmidales > Phormidesmidaceae > Nodosilinea. The sequence goes on along the minus strand of NZ_JADEWX010000174.1, from coordinate 1,483 downwards.
TTGCCAGGTGGTGATGGGGATGACGATGCGGAGGGGAATTGGGGTAAAGAGATTGGTGCTGATGACCACGACGGGGCGGGTTTTCTGAATTTCTTGGCCACGGGTAGGGTCGAGGTCTACTAGCCAGATTTCGCCACGACTAGGGTTCGTCATCGGGAAGCTCCCAGTCTTCGCTATCTAGCACTGAAAACTCGGTAAGAGCTGGATCGGTTTTAAAGTCTGCGGCGGTATCAGCGATGAAGGGGGCCAACGCCTGATGACGTTGGGATAAGGGTAGGCTAGCTAGCTGCTGGAGGGAAGGCTGGGTGGGTGGTGCCGGAGGTGGCGAGATTTTTTGCCGCAGAAATTCGGCAAAGTCGAGGACTTCCTGCTGCTTTTCGGAGGGAAGTTGGCGCAGGTGGTCAAGGAGGGCTTGTTCGAGGTGGGCGGTGCTGAGCATGGTGGGAATCTCGACAGAGATAGGTTTAGCTTAAAACAGTTCGCCTTGGGTGGCGGGGTCGTCGCCAAAGAGGGTGCCTTGGGTGATGTATTTGCCAGTAGGATCCGCGACTGAGGCGGGTTTGCCTTTTGCCTTTTGCCTTCTTCTTATCGTGTAACCCCTGGGTAACTTCTAAGACTGCGTCACGCTGCGCGAACGGCGTGGCGCTGGTGGTTGAGGGTGAGGCGGCGATCGCCCCCCTCTCACCGATCGCCTTTGCTGATGCAGAAGTTTTGTTTACCAGGATCGCCATGGCGGGTATCAGGCTTCTCCAGCTTGTTGTTTGAGTAGGTTAACGACATCGTCAGATAACCAGAGTCCTGCATCTTTCAACTGCTGTAGCCGATTGCCCACAGATGGGATTAGTCCGCGCCGTTTTGCCAACACGATCGCACCACCTGTCCCCAGGATGGCAATTCCCAATGCACGGGCACAGCGTCTGGCGGCGGTGTCATCAACCATAGCGCGATAGGTGGGGTTAGCCAAGGCAAAACTGAGCACGGCGGATTCTCCAGCGCCTAGATCCCAGGCGACGATCGCCGGATCGATCTGTACCGCAGTTTGGCTGTACCAGGTTACGGTTGGCAGTTGGGTGGCGGCTATATCTGACTTAACGGCGGTGATTTCGTCATAGACGGGTTGGGGAACGATGATGCGCTCAAACAGTTTGGGCAGCAAGTCGGCCTGGCCGCTTTTGAATAGGACGATCAGGGGTGAGGCGTTGATGACGACTTGGTTAATCGGCATCGGCTAGTTCCTCGGTGAGCTCGGCGGCGGTGTATTGGAGGACGGAGACGCGATAGCGGGTGAGGGTATTGATGAAGTCGGCGCGATGGAGTCCAGCGATTTCGGCGGCTTTTTCTTGGGAGATTTCACCGAGTTCGTACCATTTAACGGCGGCGGCAATCCGCATTTCTTGAACGAATTCTTGGGGAGCTTTGCGGAGGGCAGAAAATATGGTGTCTGGGAGTTCGATATGGATGGTTTGCATGGTGGGGGCTGGGT
>NZ_JADEWX010000173.1 GCF_015207395.1 Nodosilinea sp. LEGE 07088 | reverse complement strand
AGTTATGGACCGACTGGGCACTCCAACTGATAGCGCTCAAACCCCATAAACATCGCTATTTTCAGCGTGGTCTCTATGCTCTATCCCTGATGCAGCAAGCTCTTTAGGTACGTTGTCACCCGTTAAGGTCTTTAGCAAATCGATACGGCAAGTAGCCTGCCCTAGGGGCGGTGCGATACCCTGGAGACAACCCTAAAACACTGCCCATGCTGGATTTACAGCTGTTTTACGACGCCTGCGACCCCACCCAACCGCTGCGCAACCAGCGTTACTACATTGACTTTGCCACCGTGCGCGGCGGCGACATGGTGCAAGAGCTAGAGCGCAAGATCGCCCGTCTAGCCCGCAATCGGCCCACCACTCAGCTGTTTACTGGGCACATTGGCTGCGGCAAATCGACAGAACTGTTTCGCCTCAAAAATGGGCTGACTCGCCGCAACTACGAGGTGGTCTACTTTGAGTCAGACCGCGATTTAGAGATGGCGGATGTAGAAATTTCCGATATTTTGCTCAGCATTGCCCACAATGTCAGCGAGCATTTAGAGACGATTGGCATTGTCACCAAGCCCACCTATCTGCGCAACCTGTTTCAAAACCTGGGGGATACCCTGCGCACGCCGATGGAGATTTCGGATGTCAGCTTTTCGGCGGGTATTGCCAGCATTACCGCGTCGGCCAAACAGAGCCCCGACATGCGTAGCCAGCTCAGGCAGTACCTGGAGCCGCGCACCAAGAGCATCATCACCGCCATTAACGATGAGCTGCTGGCTCCCGCCAACGATCGCCTCCAGCAGCAGGGCAAAAATCGCCTGGTGGTGATTATGGACAATCTCGATCGCATTGACAGCTCCCTTAGATCTCAGGATCGCCTCCAGTCGGAGTACATTTTTGTCGATCGCGGTGAGCAGCTCAAACAGCTCGACTGCCACATGGTCTACACCATTCCACTGGAGCTGATGTTTTCCAACGACCTGGTGCGGCTCTCGAATCGGTTTGGCACCAACCCCATGGTGCTGCCCATGGTGCCGGTGCGCGATCGCCAGGGCAACTCCGATCAACCGGGGATGGCGCTGCTGCGGCAGATGGTGCTGATTCGCGCTTTTCCCGAGCTGAACGTGAACCAGCGCATTGACGCAGTGGGCGAGGTGTTTGACGCGATCGCCACCCTCGATCGCCTCTGCCAGGTGAGCGGTGGCCACATGCGCAACCTGATTCGCCTGCTAGATGGCTGTCTGCGCAAGCAGGATCCGCCCTTTTTGGGCGCCACCCTTGAGGCCGTTATTCGCAACGAGCGCGACAGCCTGATGGGCCTGGTCAGCGATCGCGAATGGGATCTGCTCTTGCAGGCGGTATCCCGCCGCGATGTGCAGGGCGATGAAGACTACAACATGCTGGTACGCAGCCTGTTTCTGTACGAGTATCGCGATGCCCAGGGCCGCTGGTTTGGCCTCAACCCCCTGCTGGCCGAGACCGATCGCTACCGCAGCTGGCTGACCCAGCAGCCCCGGCCATGACGGTGCCCCCCTATACCAGTGCTGAGATCTTGGCCCACAACCAGGCGGCCCTGACCGAGCTGCAGCGGGCGGTGACCCTGCGACCCCACCGCTTTTCCCTGGTGTTGGCCCGGTGCAACTATACCCGCCTGCAGCACCTGGTGGTCGACCACCTCCAGGCCACGACGCCCCTGGTGGAGCGATCGCTGCCGCCCCATACCACCACCCTGCTACGGAGCCTGACCGCCGACCCCCCACCTGGCACGGCCCTGATGGTGACCGGGTTAGAGCAGGTACAACAGGTAACGGCGGTCTTCAAGGCCGTTAACCTAGGGCGCAACGCCTTTGCCAAGGCCTTTCCGTTTCCGGTAGTGCTGTGGGTGAGCGATCGCACCCTAGCTAGTCTCAACCGCCACGCCCCCGACTTTAAGAGCTTTGCTGGGGCTCCGATTTCCTTTGAGTATCCCCCCGGCGAGCTGATTCACTCGCTGCACCAAAACGCCAACGACCTGTTTGCCACCATGCTCTCCCTGGGGGATGCCAGCCCCTACGATGCCCAGGCCGCCGACTACCGTCAGGGCTCTACCCTGCGCACCGAACTCGAGTTTGCTCTGGCCGACCTTGCCGCCACCCAGGCCAGCCTCGACAGCGAACTCAAGGCCAGCCTCGATTTCCTCAAGGGTCGCGACGCCATGGGCCGGGGCGACCTCGATGTATCGCGCTACCACTTTGAGCAAAGCCTGAGCTACTGGCAAAAGGTGGCCCACACCGCTACGCCGGTCGCCCACCCGATATTTCCGGCCCCGCCTAGCCCGCGACAAAAGCAGGCGGTGCTGCTGTTTTACCTCGGGGTGGCCTATCGCAGCCAGGCTAGCCTACAACGGGTGGTCTACGAACGCATGCTGCACAAAGCCGAGAGCCATCTGGGCGGCTGCCTGCGGATTTTTCGCGATCTGCATCAGCTAGAACTGGTGAGCAAATTTATTCATGCCCTGGCCGAGGTACAGCAAAAGTTGGGGGCCTGGGGCGCGCTGGCCCGCACCGCTACCGAGGGGCTGATGCTGCACCGCCAAGACCCCATTCGCCTGGCCCGTGACTATGGCTATCTGGCTGAGGCAGCCCTGGCCGAGGGTGACACTGAGCAGGCCCAAATCAATGCCGAGCGAGCCCTTGAAATTTTGACGATCGCCGGAGCACTCAACGTGGGGCCAACCCCAGCCGTTGAGCCGCCGCCTGCCCCAGCAGAACTCACCTTAGCCAACCAGTTTCAGCGAGGCTGGTATCTGTATCTGTTGGGGCGGGTGCATGTCGCCCAGCAGCAGCCCCAGGCCGCCATTGACCTGCTCGAAAAGGCCCTCAATTACACCGATGCCAAAATTGACTTTGGCCTGCACCGAAGCGTGCTAGAGACGCTACAAACCCTCTACTACGGGCAGGGCAACTACCGGGCCGCCTTTGGGGTCAAACTTAAACAACGCCAGGTCGAGGCCCGCTTTAAGCTACGAGCGTTTATCGGAGCTGGCGAAATTCAGCCCCAGGAGTTGCCCTGGGGTACCGCCGATGGCTCGGCCCAGGCGCTACTCGCTACCGAAATTCAGGCCTCGGGTCGCCAGATGGATGTCAATGCCCTCACCCTGCGCCTGGAGCAGGCCCGCTATCCGCTGATTGTGATCCATGGCCCGTCGGGGGTGGGCAAAAGCTCCATTCTCTACGCCGGGCTGGTACCGGCCTTGGGCAAATCGTTCCCCGAGGGGCGATCGACGCTGCCGGTGTTGGTCAAGAGCTACCGCGACTGGCCCGATGAGGTCAACCAGGCCCTGGCCCTGGCCCTGCACCAACAGGGCGATCGCGATCGCGACAGCATTCCTCCGGCCGCCCCCATTGACCAGGCCGCTCTCACCACACAGCTCCAAACCCTGACCGAGCAGAGCTATCGGCAAATCGTATTGATCTTTGATCAAGTGGAAGATTTTTTTGTCGAAGCGGTAGAGCTGCCCCAACGGCGTGATTTCTACGCCTTTTTGCTCGACTGCCTCAACACTCCTTATATAAAGGTGGTGCTGGCGCTGCGCGAAGACTACCTGCACTACCTGCTCGAAATTGAGCGGGGCTTTGACCTCGATATTCTCAACCACGACATTCTCAGCCGTGACTATCGCTACTACCTGGGCAATTTCCAGGCCGCCGATGCTCGCTCGCTCATTCGCCGTCTTACCGACGATGCCCACTTTTATTTAGAACAAGGGCTGATCGATCGCCTGGTGTCCGACCTATCTACCGCCATCGGCGAGGTGCGCCCCATCGAGCTGCAGGTGGTGGGGGCCCAGCTCCAGCGCCAAGACATTAACACCTTGACCAAGTACCTCAACCTGGGTCATCATCCCAAAGAAACTCTGGTACAAAATTTTTTGGGCAGCGTGGTCAGCGACTGTGGGGCCGAAAATGCCGACCTGGCTCGCCTAGTGCTCTATCTGCTCACCGACGTCGATCGCGAGAACCGCCCCTATCGGCCCCAAAAGAGCCGCGAAGATCTTGAAGAAGAACTCGATCTGCGCAGGGTTGAGTATCTGGCTGACCAACTCGATCTTGTACTGGAGATTCTAGTCGGGTCGGGCCTGGTCTTTTTGATGCCCGACATACCCATCGATCGCTACCAACTGGTGCACGACTACCTGGTTAGCTACGCCCGGCGCGACGCCCCCGACAATTTATTCGACAAGCTGTCTCGAGGCCCAGACAAAAGCGCCCCATAGCTGAAAACAAGAGCCTAAATCTCACCTGACCCGGGGTAAATAGCAGTGTTCCCGCCGAAGCGTTGCCTTGAAGTGCCACTAGGCGGCTCTGGGGTTGCTGCAAAGGTGAGTGAACGTCGGTCTGGTATCGGTACAGCGATCGCGCTCAATCGGTGTTAAAGAATTGGAAATTTCTCTAGGTTCGTTTGCCTCAAGACGTTGCAGGGAACAGGGAGTAGGTGACAGGGAACAGAGTGTACTTGTTTCACTTGCACACCGCTATATCACCAGGCCTTAGATTGTCCCCAATAAAAAGTCCTGCCCCAGTCGGAGCAGAACTTTGAATGATGGCGAGCCAGATCGCATCCCTGGCTTTTTCCAATTTTCCCTGTCTTCAGCTATCTGGCCAGCGCTAGGCAACAGCTGCCATCGGGGTCAGATAACCCATGGCCTCAAGCTGGCCAATGATCTGGGCCACGCTTTCGTCTACGGTTTGTTGGTCGGTGTGACAGTGTACCTCAGGGGTGAGCGGAGCTTCGTAGGGGTCGTCAATGCCGGTAAACTGCTTGATTTCGCCTGCCCGAGCTTTTTTGTAGAGGCCCTTAACGTCGCGGTCTTCGCAGACGCTGAGGGGAGCATCGACAAAGACTTCTACAAACTCTTCGATGCGATCGCGCACTTCCTCCCGCGCATTGCGGTAAGGCGAAATCGCCGACACCAGAACCATCACCCCGTTGCGGGTGAGTAGGTGCGAGACAAAACCAATGCGACGAATATTCTCATCGCGGTCTGCTTTACTAAAGCCCAGCCCCTTGGTCAGGTTGGTGCGCACAATATCCCCGTCGAGCACCTCGAGCTGGCAACCTCGCTGACGCAGTTCGGCCTCCAGGGCACGAGCAATAGTGGATTTTCCCGACCCGCTGAGCCCCGTAAACCAGATAGTTACCCCACGCTGCATTGCCATAGCCCAACTCCTTCCTTAACTGCTAAATAACGATAAACCAATCTAATTTAAACCACCGCCCGCACTCTTCCCTAATGCTGGACGTGCTGCCCATGAAATCTAGAGCCGCGATCGGTTATCGACAACCTACTACAAGCTATCTGACCTGGCTTCTGTAGAGCCAGTACCAGCCCGGAGGTTAATCTATTGATAAAAAATGTGTAAAGCTATCCACTATGCTTCTGTTTAGCCTCCAGCCTTAGAGTTGAGGCGCTTTTGCCCCCTACGACTGCCAAATAGGTGAGCATAGACGTAGGTGAGCTCACCTCCCAAAAAGAAAATCTGGCTGGTCAGGTAAATCCACAGCATCAGCACCATCACCCCACCAACTACCCCGTAGGAGCGAAACTGGCTGCCCAGGCTGATCACACTATTACTGATCAACTGCTGCAAAATCAGCCACAGCACCGCTGTAATCAGCGCTCCTAACCATACGTCACGCCAGGCTACCCGCGTACTGGGCAAGCTTTTGTACAGCACCATCACGACCAGCGTCAGCGTCACGAACGAAATGCCCAGCCGTAGCGAAACTAGCAGCTGCACCTGATCGATCGCCGTCACCGGTACCCACTGATTTACCCCTTCCAGTATTTTGGTCACCGTATCAATGGCAATATTAGACAGCATTGACAAGAAAATTAGCCCAGTGGCTCCCATCACCAGTAAAAACGCCAAAAACCGTCGCCATAGAAAAATAAACGCCACCTCCCCGACGCCGTCAAAGCGATGGTGACTTGGTTTGGTGTGCCAGATTTTATCGAACGACCGACTCAGCGCTCCAAAAAAGCCGCTAGAGGTAAATAGCAAGATGCCAAAACCGACAATGCTGGCGCTGGTGCTGCCCGTATGAAACTGCATCAGCGTTGTCTGCACCACCGGAAATGCGTCGGGAGGCAGCGTTTCGCGGGCAAAGTTGAGCACAGCATTATAGGCACCTGTGCTAGGGCCAATCAGAAAGCCGACGATGCTCAACGACACCAAAATCATTGGAAACATAGAGAACAAGGCATAGTAAGCCAACGCTGCCCCCATTTCGAGGCAGTCGTCTTGCTGCCACTTTATCAGGGTGCGGCCAATCAGCTTTGTCCATAGCGATTGCCTGACCCGATATTTAAAGAAATCGAGCATAGCAGCGTTATTGATCCAGTTATGGGCCAGTACCCAAGAGCGTCGCCAATGTCCCAGTCGCCTTTTCATTCTACCGACCCTGTTTGCTCGCTAGAGGGCTGTGCCAGTTACCTACGTTGGCACAAAATAGAAAAAATAGCGCACCAAATGACAAAATTGCTTGGCCCTAGGGTAAGCAAGCATGCCAGCCAGCGTTACCCCCTAAGTATTGTCTTGCTCAAAATGCTGCCACTACCAGCAGCCATCTGGCGCCGTTTCAGCCCTATTTTGCCCACGGCGGTGCTAGCGCAAGACACCCACGTGCGCGCCCACATATCGGTGGTTGTACCGATGGGCCGGTTAGAGGTAAGTAGCCCTGAGATTTGCCCAGTAAAAAACTCTATCCCCAGCGCGGTGTCTGGCACCTCAACTTCATAGGCGGCATCTAAACCGGCGCGAGTAGAGCCAATGCCAACCTCGGCTGCCGTGGTGAGGGCCGGGCCAGTGTCGCTAGGGCGCAGATTCTAGCCTGCTAGTACTGAGCCGATGGCACTGATACTCGTACATTGACGTCTTCGCGCTTAGCTGAAGGGGCGACCAGATGGGGAGCAATGGGTTGCATAGGTGCCACCTTAGGCGCAGTGATGGTTGTGTTATGGGTAGTGGCGGCTTCATCCATTTGGTCACAGATGGCTTTTGAGAGGGCCAGCGCGCCGTAGATGCCCCCCAGGTAGAGAACGATGTCAAACGATCCAAAGTAGAGGTGGAACATGGGCTTAACGCTCCCAGGTACTTTAGGTATATGCCGATACTATCGCATCCTCAGTTTTGCTTGAATGGATGGGGAAAACTCAACATTGCGATCGCAGAGACGGTTGGCATGCCCTCCCCTCATGGAGTCGGGGGTGGCCAGGCTCAAAAGAGAAATACCTCACCAGATTCGTCAACCCGCACGACTCGAGTTGTATCCGCAGGCCCGGGCTGAGCCTCGGCACTGAGAATAATTTCGTTATCTCTGACCAGGATAGTGACGGCCTCGACACTGATATCGGCATCTTTAGCAGAGACTTCGAGCTCTAACGGCGGGGGCAAAAAGCTGGTGTGCAGGGTGCCAAAGGTAACCACTTCGCCAGGGTTGGCAAAGCGAGTATCGGTGGGGGGTTGCAGGAGCACAGCCCCCACGACGGTATCTTGGCCAGAGCGGTTGACGACCCGAATCTGAATCGGCTTGGCGGGGTCGAGGGTGCCCACTGGAGCAGCGGCATCGATGAGCACAAACTGGGCAATGGTCGAGTCCTGGGGCAGTTCTGCGATCGCCGGGTGTCTGTCAAGAGCAATCCCGAGGGTGATCAGTCCCAGCAGCATTAGAACACTACGCTTCATAGCAATATCCTGGCAAAGGTCATGGATGGTCAGCAAAGGGAGGCGACAGGTCGCTCAGAAATTTACACCCAAACGGAAGGAGTTAAACAGAGTTTTGTCTTACGGTATGGTGCATCAAGGGATAGTGCGTCAAGAGTTAAGGGTTTTATAGCACGATCGCCTACCGGTATACAGATAGCGCCGCTAAGCGCGGCTAGGACTGGGCGACGTCAGCTGCTGTAGCCAATGCGATCGCGCCCTTGACTGGTGTACTAGGCCAGATTAATTTCTATTTTGGGCTGACTTGGCAGCGCCGGCCCCCGGCCCGAGAAAACGCCAAAAAGTGGAAATAAAAGAGTAGTAGGTTACCCCCAGTCGCTATTATATTGCTGGGATTTCTGGTGCTCCAGGCCCTATCTCTTTAAGGAAAGCCCGTATGCCTCGCTCTCGCTCCCTGATCACAGCCGCTGTACTGTTGTCCTCTCTAGTGAGCAGCACTGCTCCGCTAGCGCCACTGCGGGCGTCGGCCCAAACCCGCGAAACAACGCTGGCCCAAGCGCGTCCAGCGGCGGATGCCCTGGTCGCCTGCGACATTTTGATTGTCGGGGGGGGGTTAGCGGGTACGGCTACCGCCTACGAGAGTCTGCGGGGTGGGCACACCGTCTGCATGACGGAGCTGACCGACTGGGTGGGGGGGCAGATCTCCTCCCAGGGCACGACGGCGCTGGATGAAGCGCCTAGGCAGCGGGCACTGCTGTGGTACGCCCAGGGCTATAACGAACTGCGCGATCGCATCGAGGCCAAGTACGGCAAGCTCAACCCCGGCGGCTGCTGGGTCAGCGTCGCCTGCTTTATGCCCTACGACGCCAACGACATGCTGATGGAGATGCTGGCCGAGGCCGAGCGCGAGGGCGGCGGTGAGCTGAAGTGGTTCCCTAATACCGTGGTCAAGGAGCTGAGCCTGAATGCCGCTGGCAACCAGATCGATAGCGTGGTAGCCATTCAGCACAGCCCGGCCCCGGGCACCGCGCCGCTCAACAGCGAGCGGCTGTCGCAAATTATCGAAGATGCCTACACCTACGACGACTCGGCTCGGCTAGCCAAAACCGTGATTCAGTTTGTGCCCACGGAGGCCGCCGAGGGCGCTGGCGATCGCCCCGCCGACTGGTACGTGGTCGAAGCCACCGAAACCGGCGAACTGATTGCCCTGGCCGGGGTGCCCTACCAGCTGGGGCTTGACCCGCGATCGCCCCTCAACCCCTCATCGCCAGTCACCAGCCGCGACCCCTACTGCCCCCAGGCGTTTACCTACACCTTCGCCATGGAGCACACCGAAGACGAGCAGACCTACGACCTGCCCAGCTTCTACGAAACCTATCGCCCCATCTACGGCTTCGACCCCCGCAACATTGACGCGGTCAAAGACCCCCAGGGCTACTTTGACTTTGTCTTTACCTACCGCCGCATCTGGAATGCGTCGCCCCAGCGCAGCGACACGATCTTTGGGGTGCCTCGCCCCGCCCCTGGCGATATCTCGATGCAAAACTGGCTACCCGGCAACGACTACAACCCCGGTACCGATCGAGATAACCTGGTCTATACCCAAGAGCAGCTGCAAGCCATGGGCCAACTCGAACCCGGCGGCTGGCTGGGGGGCTTGCGTACCGACACCCTGCGCAGGGGCGAAGAGAGCGCCCTGGGGTATTTCTACTGGCTGGCCACTAGCGATACCAATAACCCCAACTTCCAAGATGACCCCATCTTTGGCGACAACATCAAAGACCCCTACCCCTATCTGACCCTGCTGCAGGGGTTTGACTCGCCCATGGGTACGGCCCACGGCCTCTCGAAGTACCCCTACATGCGAGAAGGGCGACGCATTATCGGTCGCCCCACCTACGGCTATGAGAGTGGGTTTGTGGTCAATGAACTCGACTTTTCGATGACAGATTTTGCCGACGAATACTACAAAGAGACCCTCTCAGACAGAGAGTATCTCTCCCTGCGACGCTACCTGGCGGGTCTGGAGACCCTCGACAGTTTTCAGCCCGACATTGACCCCGATGACATTCCCATGCGCATGCGATCGCGCATCTACCCCGACGCCGTCGGCATCTCTCAGTACAGCATCGACTTTCACCCCTGCTACGCCGAATACCCGGTCGAAAAGCCCGGCAACATCGAACGCCCCGGAGTGCGCCAGGCCCACGGCAAAGCCTACCCAGCCCAAATTCCGCTGCGGGCCATGATTCCCCAAAACATCGACAACATGCTGGTCGCCAGCAAGAGCATTGCCACCAGCACCGCTGCCGCCGCATCCTACCGGGTGCATTCCTTTGAGTGGTCGGTGGGGGCCGCCGCTGGCCACACCGTAGATTTTGCCCTGCGGGAGGGGGTACTGCCCTTTGAACTGGTCGATGATCTGCCTCGTCAAGAGCCACTGCTCGAACAGCTCAAGCAGGAGATCGAGGCCAGCGGCAACCCGGTGATGTTCCCCGATACGTCGATCTTCAACCAAGACTGGCAAGACTGGCGATCCTAGGGTGGGCTCTCGTTTGGTTCTTTGGCTTCAAGCTCCACCTGGTGGTCAATGACCAGGGGAGTTGCTCACTATCCAGATCACACCGGGCAATACCGACGACCGCCAGCCCGTCAAGGATAGGTAGATCGACCAGTGCAGCTGTTTCTGCTTTATTGTGTAGACCGTTCTGCTCTCAAAATCTCATCAACCCAGGTCTGATCTGCTGCTGCTAGGGTCGGGGGCGGCGGCGGTTGGCTGTAGTCAATGCGTAGAGCATAGCGGGCTTGAGCATAGACTTGATTTAGAACGGTTTGCAAATCAAGGCCAAGCTCGCTTTCCTGGGGCTTTAGGGGAATCGGTACCGTAGGCATCTGTACCCAACTCACGCACTTCTAAGTAGCGTTCATTGGATAGGCTGAGGAATTGGCAGGGTCACCTGCTGAGGACGAGTTTGAGTGGCTAAAGCCGTATTGGCAGACAAACCTACATCAGCTTCCCGGCTGCCTTTAGCGATAACGGCGGCGGCGGGAATGCCAATCAGGACATGGTCTGTTTCTTCGGCGAGGTCGCTGCTTTGGTAACTGCGGGTCTCAACCTCAATATAGTATTGCGCACTGAGCTGGGGCTCTAGGGCCGCTGCGATCGCTCCAATTAAACGAAAATGAAACGATGACCACAGGCTGGATCGCTCTAGATAGGGGTTCATCCCAGGAAAGGGAGACGGCATAGTTAAACAACCTACCAACTAAACCCAATTATATGAGTGGTTGCTCCGACCAACCTACAGCAGCGGCGTCACGTCTTCGCCGCAGTCGTCGGCCAGGTACGACAGCGCGCGAAACCGTAGCCCCACTAGCTGGTCGTAGAGGGGGTTGATTTTGCACATGGGGGGAATGTGCACCAGCTTCTTTTTAAACAGCACCACGTCGCGCTCAAAGGGGCACTGGGATGGAATCAGCTTGCACACAAACCGGGCCAGGCGAGGGTCGTGCACCTCAAGCTGGTCGAGCCATTCCCGGGCGGGCTTGAGGGGGTCAATCTTGGGATCGCTGACCGGCGGGGGGGTTAACCCAGTGGCCGCCCCAGCCTGCTCGGGATTGAGGCTATAAAGGGTTGAGCGTACTGAGGCTAATACCGTGTCTTGCAGGTCTAGGGCCTCGCAAAAGGCATGTAGCTGGGCGTCTTCTTCGGCGGAGTAGACGCCATCGGCCAAGGCCACCATCACCGCCATGCGCAAAAAGTTTTCGGCCATGGCCGGGTCTTGGCCCAGAACCTGGGCTACCTCAGCGGGGGTAACGGGTTCAAAATGTTCAAAATCGAGGCCCGGGGCCAGTTCGTCTTCGGTGATGGCGGCAATCAGTGCTTTTTCTTCTTCGTCAAAGTTGCCGTCGGCCCAGGCGAGGGTGAGTAACCCACGCAGCCAGACTTTGATTTGCGCTTGGGTATAGAGAGACTCAGTGACTACAGGCATAGATCCTCCTCAACAGGTACCGCGATGGTTTAAGACCGGCACTGGCGGACCATCGCGGTGCTTGGCGGTTATCAAAAAGCTAATAAACAGGCCGTGCCATCCAAATTTTAACGCCGACAGTTTAAGACTGCCCCCTCCTGGCAAAATCTATCGGCTCTTTGTGCAGCCCAATACAAAATACCCCTCAAGCCCTGACTTTTCGACCGGGGTTTGAGCGATGAGAGCTCGCTGAACTTAGAGCACCGCGATGCAATCGATTTCGACTGAGACATCCTTAGGCAGTCGCGATACCTCGACGCAGGCCCGGGCTGGAGCCTGATCGCCGCCAAAGTACTTGGCGTAAACCTCGTTGACGGTGGCAAAGTCGTTCATGTCTTTGAGAAAGACCGAGGTTTTGACCACGTTGTCGAAGCTGGCCCCAGCGGCAGTCAAAATCGCCTTGAGGTTGGCAATGACTTGCTCGGTTTGAGCGACGACATCGCCCTCACCCACTAGGGCACCCGTGGCGGGGTCGAGAGCGACTTGGCCTGAGACAAAGAGCATTTGCCCGGTGACGGCGACGGCCTGATTATAGGGGCCAACGGGGGCGGGGG
>NZ_JADEWX010000172.1 GCF_015207395.1 Nodosilinea sp. LEGE 07088 | reverse complement strand
GGTTTGGTAGGATGCAGGAAACATATTGGTTTAGGGGAGCTGCACTGAGGCTCCCTATTTTTTGTCCCCTTTATTGTCTCAAAGCCCTGTACCGCATGACGTTGAGTACCCTTGTCACCCGTTAAGCGCTGAAAATAGTCCTTTATCTGCTCATCTTGAAGTGGTTTTAAGTATATTGCTCCTTTGAGAGCATCTATTTGAACGTTAGCAGTTTCATATTCTTCTCTTCGGCAGCAAACAATAAATCCATGTGGTGATCTTTCTGCAAGGAAAACATTGATTGCTTTTATACATTTTCGCTGTCTTATCAAGCCAATTTCATCAAGGCTATCCACTAGTGGAATAATGTCGTCATCCTGAAGCCATTGGTTGACAACTAGCTTGTTAATTCCATAGCCACCTTCTGGCTTAGGCTTACTAAGCCTGTCAGCAATCCATTCCTCAATAGTTTGCCCATCATCCCACGTGGTTAGCTCCAAAAGGACAGGGATAGGAAAGCTCTCATCCGCATGGGCTCGTTTTAATAAACCCTGCGCTAGATGAAGTAATTCGGTTGTCTTGCCTGCTCCTGGATCTCCTAAAATCAATAGTTGACCTTGGCTTTGATCAAAAAAGTCTATTATTTTTTGGGTCGGTTCTAGTGTGATCGGTGAAGACTTCTGCCTTGCAAAGTATTGGAAATCACGATCAAGAAAGAACTCATTAAAAAAAGAAGATACCTCCCGATTGTCCTTAGGGATGAGTTTATTTTTATGCTTGCCTACCTGCTGTGGCTGATCTTCTATATTGAGGTCGGCTTTGACGCCTTCGTGAAGAGAGCCTTTTAATTGATCGTCAACATTACGTTTAACTTTGCTTAAAAGATTACGTCGACTCTTTTGTTTATCATCACTATCAAACAGCACCGAATGCCGAATTGGACTTTCTATCCCCAGCCATCCAAGTATGCCGGACAGCTTATCACCTATGTCCAAAACGAACAGAAGTGCTACCCCTATTAAAGGGAATACTGCCCAAACCCAAGGAACAGGAACAGCCTCCTGTAACTTTTCCAGTAGACTTGACCAAGTGATAGGTTCTGGTTGCCCTATGGAAGGCAGGAGAAAGGCGGTTGCAGTCCATTCGGTGATTGCTGACATTCTTGCTTGCTACCCCTCCTGGGCTTCCTATTGCTGACGCCTTTGAATCAAGGCTTTAACCCGATTAAAAATAGAGTGGACGATGCTCATGATTCGGGTAAAGAGCGCCTTCCTCTGTCATAGCGCGATCGCATCCCTCAAAACCTGATCGCGAATCAGGTCGTGCAGTGTAACTGACTCTGCCACATCGACCGATCGCCCCAGCAAGTCTTCTAGCTCTTGCTTGAAACCAATGTGATCGAGCAAGCTCCGGCCCGGCTCAAGATCGATTAAAAAATCGACATCGCTATCGGCCTGGGCTTCTCCACGAGCTACTGAGCCAAATATCCGGATATTAGACGCACCATACTTCTCGGCCAGTGCCAGAATTTCGGCCCAATTGGCTTTAAGACTTTCTAGCGATACAACCATGCCCAGGCAAAGGGGAACGTAAGTTTGTTTTATCCTAGCAGGGGCGATCGCCCTATTCCCCAGCTAACCTCACCTGGTCAACAGCAGCAGCATACAAACGGCTGACGAGTGCGATCGCACCTTCCCGATCAATCGGTTGATCAGTCTCTAGCAGTGACCCGTATCTGATCTGTGCAGCAAACGCGCTGTACTGCTGCAACGCTTCAAAAGAGTCTATGTTGTAGCCCTTCTCCTCCAGCGATCGCAGCAAACTCCCTAAATCGTGAATGAACGGATAAACCTCCCCGATCGCAGCGATCCAGGCTTTGAGACATTTCTCCGTAGCTTGCTGCACATGGAGCCCAAAGATCTCATCGGCAAAAACCTCTGCATCCCGCATTCCCTCAAGGGCGCATAGACCATTCGCTGAGATTTTCAGTGATACTCTGGCCTGATCCACATCGTTCATAGATCACCCTTCCCTCCTGCAAAGCCCTGGTAGTGACGTGGTTGCGGCTGCCCTTCCAGTCTTCCACTTCCTGCTGGCTGTAGAGCAAAATATCCGTTGGCACACCCAACTTACCCACCGACTTTGAAATGCGGGTTATTTCCTTAATGCGGCTGCGGTGCGGCCCAAACCCGTCTGCCGTCACTACCAGCAAATCTACATCCGAGTGCGGCCCTGCCGTACCTCGCGCCTGGGAGCCAAACAGCACAATCTGCTCCGGGGCCACCGCCTGCACAATGACCGCCGTCATCTGCTCCAGCAGTTCTGGCGTCAGCGTTGGAAGCACAACCATACCTAACCCTCTCGGCGTAAGGTGTCCCTATTCTACCGTTACCTTTTTAGCCGGTTGCGCAGCAGACCAACGTCGAGCTTAGCTCCGGGAAGACCGCTTTCCTTGCTATGGGGCGATGGCAACGATGCGATCGCGCTGGGTTCGCGATCGCACATCGAGGAATGCTGCCTTTGAGGTCATCGGTTGAGTGGTGGGCAATGCCCACCCTACGTTTGTGCCCTTTGAGAGGCTAACCCTGGGCTAAAAAGTGTCTCGGGCAGCAGGGGAACCGTTTTCCCCTGCTGCCCGAAGGGCTTACCGCACCAGAACGGGCTTCTCCACCTGGTAGGTCGCGAGAATGCGCTCGGCCATCTGGGGCGGGGTCAGCCCCAGGGTAGCCTTTGACTGGTCGGGGGAGGCGTGGTCCACCAGCACGTCGGGCACCCCAATGCGCAACACTTGGGCAGACACCTGGGCATCCAAAATCGACTCGGCCACGGCGGAGCCAAAACCGCCCATGAGGCAACCTTCTTCCAGAGTCACCACTTTGCCGATCTGTTTCGCCAAAGGCAGAATCAGTTCCTCATCGAGGGGTTTGGCAAAGCGGGCATTGACGACAGTGGCCTCAATGCCGTGCTCGCTGAGAATTTCGGCAGTTTGCATGGCAGGGTAGACCATGGAGCCATAGCCCAGTAGCAGCACATCGTCGCCCTGACGCAGCACCTCGGCCTGGCCTATGGGTAGAGGTTCCCAGCCTTCTTCCATTAGGGGAGCGCCGTAACCACTGCCACGGGGATAGCGCATGGCGATCGCCCCTTTGGTGTAGTTAATGCCGGTCACCAGCATGCGCTGTAGCTCGGCCTCGTCTTTGGGGGCCATCAGCACAATGTTGGGAATACAGCGCAGGTAGGCGATGTCGTAGAGGCCCTGGTGGGTCGGCCCATCGGCCCCGACAATGCCCGCCCGGTCGAGACAGAAGAACACCGGCAATTTTTGAATGCAGACGTCGTGGACAATCTGGTCGAAGCCGCGCTGGAGGAAGGTGGAGTAGATGGCGGCCACCGGGCGCATGCCCTCGCAGGCCAGCCCTGCCGCCAGGGTAATAGCGTGCTGCTCGGCAATGCCCACGTCAATGTACTGCTTGGGCAGCGCCTGCTGGAGCTTGTCTAGCCCGGTACCGGTGGCCATGGCGGCGGTAATGCCGACGATTTTGGGATTGTCTTCGGCCAGCTTGATTAGGGTTTCGGCAAACACCTTAGAGTAGCTGGGGGGTTTGGGCTTGGTGGAGGGCACGCCCTTGCCGGTGGAGAGGTTGAAGGGCGACTGGGCGTGGTAGCCAACCTGGTCTTTTTCGGCGATCGCATAGCCCTTGCCCTTAGTCGTCGATACATGCACCAGCACCGGCCCTGTGTGCTTGTGAGCTTCTTTAAAGGTGGCAATCAGCTCCTGCAGATTGTGGCCATCTACCGGCCCCATATAGGTAAAGCCCAGCTCCTCAAACACAGCCCCTACTTTGGGCACCGCTAGCCGCTTCATGCCTTCTTTGACCCGGTCGAGCTCAGGGGAGAGCGACTCGCCCACAAAGGGAATGTGCTTGAACTGCTCTTCTAGATTATCGGTAAGAAATTGAACCGGCGGGCTCAGGCGCATTTTGTTGAGGTAGCGCGGAATTGCCCCGACGTTGGGTGAAATCGACATCTCATTGTCGTTGAGCACCACTAGCAGATTGGTGTTGGGCAGGTGCCCGGCGTGGTTGATCGCCTCTAGGGCCATGCCGCCCGTGAGTGCACCGTCGCCAATGATGGCGGCTACTTTATAGTCGTCGCCGCTCAAATCGCGGGCCAGGGCCATCCCGAGTGCCGAGGAAATACTGGTGGAGGCATGGCCAGCCCCGAAGTGGTCAAACTTGCTTTCGCTGCGCTTGAGGTAGCCTGCCACCCCGTCTTTTTGACGCAGGGTATGAAAGTTGTGGTAACGCCCGGTAATTAGCTTGTGGGGATAGGCCTGGTGGCCCACATCCCAGGTGACCCTATCGCGATCGAGGTCGAGGGTCTGATAGAGCGCCAAGGTTAACTCTACGACACCCAGCCCTGGGCCTAAGTGCCCCCCGCTAGCTGCCACAGTCTCCAGGTGCTTTTCGCGAATCTGGCGAGCCACGTCTTCAAGCTGGCGAATCGTCAGACCATGGAGTTGATTGGGGTGAGTAATGTCACTCAGGTGCATACTGCCTTAACCTCTGCGTCACGCAATTGAGTTTTTCCTGCTAATCTTCACTGTAGAAGATTCAACGACCAGAAACATTGGGAAGGGCAGGCATTGATCTAAACCAATGCTGCCTAAGCTAAATTGAAGGTGCTAATCCCCTGTAGTTAATTGATCAACAGACTGTAACCGCTAATTACGACCGTTAACCAACTGATATAACCTTTAACGTTCTGTTATGGTTCATTTTCTTGCTTTTGTTGTTCGTCGCCAGTGCCCTGTAATACCGTTTGCTCTGGTGGCAGGTCTGGCGGCTCCTATGGTGATGTTGTCTGCCCCGCGCGCGATCGCCAACGATTTTGAGACCTGCACCAGCCGCTTGATCGGGGCCGGCCTAGAAACGGCGGCGGCGGCTGGAGCCTGCGGACAGGCACTGCACCCCACCGACCTAGCCAGCTGCACCCTTGATGTCACGGGTGTGGCCGAGGTAAGTGCCGAGCAAGCGTTGACGGCCTGCCAGAGCGATCGCAGACCCAATGAACTGGCCACCTGCGTGACCGACATTTACCGCAGCCTGGACGTGGCTAGCGCCACTGCCGTACTCAACAACTGCCGACTCAGCGTCTTGCCGGTGCGCTTTGCCGACTGCGTGGTGGGTGTTGCTGACGCGGCTACCCTGTCTACCGCTGAGTCGATGAATCGCTGTATTGCCGCGGGCTATCGTCCTGAAGATGTGGCTCCCACCTTTATTTTCTCTCGCTAGCTGGCAGGAGTTGTGGTCTCGTCAGGGATGACTTTCTGCCCTATGCTGCGAGTGCGATGGTCTGCCGCTAGTCGGTCGGGAGCCTCGCTGGCGCTGACTGAGAGATAGCAAGCCACCGCAAAAACTAGAGGCCGGGGTTTACTCTGCTGGGTTCTGTCGCGTATAGTAGTAGACTGTGTCTGTGATAAAGGTCTTACGACTAGAGAAACCAAATGGCCAAGAAAAGCATGGTGGCGCGGGAGCGCAAGCGGGAAAAGCTGGTAGCTAAGTACGCGAGCAAGCGCGAAGCGCTGCTGGAAGAGTTCAATAGCGCCCAAAACCAGCAAGAACGGGTGGCTATTCACCGCAAAATTCAACAGCTGCCCCGCAACAGCGCACCGACTCGTCTGCACAACCGCTGCTGGATGACCGGTCGCCCCAGGGGTTACTATCGTGACTTTGGCCTGTGCCGCAACAAGCTGCGGGAGATGGCTCACCAGGGTCTGTTGCCCGGTGTCGTCAAGTCGAGTTGGTAGATTTCGCCGATCGAGATTCGAGCTAGCGCAAGATTCTATGCCAAAGTTTTGGCTGCGTAAATTGAATTGAATTCAGATTTGCGATCAACCCAGGCCCACTACGCGATATCGCTATCTGCATTTTGGTCATCCGAGGGCTTTCCGACTCGGTTGGTCTCAAGGGTAGTAGAGCGCCCACAGCAGCGATCGATGCCCAGGCTGTCAAACAGCAGGTCGCCCACAGCGTTGGCCACGGTAAACTCACCGTAGAAACTTTCTGAAAAATCAAATGCCTGAAGCTCAGTCAAAATTGCCATCACTAAGGAACCCACGTCGTTTTCGCCCTCCATGCGCTGGCGCACAAACACCTGGGAAACGCGATCGGCAATGGAGCGATTGGCCGGTTCAGGCAGGTATTCGGCATTGAGCCAGGTCAGCAGAGCAGCCTTGAGCCATCGTCCCTCTTGATAAACGTCCTGGGGGGGCGGCAGCATAATGGGGTTGAGGGGGTCAGTCATCGGCGCAGCAAATGGGGCAACCTGAGAAAACCTTATGTACACTCAATACTACCGTCTCAGCCTCTGATCCCGAGCTAAGCGTGGCTGAGCGTAACGAATCCTCAACTCGCCCCTTGCTGCCCTTTGCAAATACAACGCCGTGATCCCCACCAAGTATGACCTAGACGCCATTATTCGCGGTTACTCCCAAGGGTATTTTTTGATGGCCGATGGCGAGGGCGACGATCTGGGCTGGTATGCCAGCCGTCAGCGCACGCTGATTCCCCTAGATGACCGGTTTCGATTTCCTAAATCGCTGCGGCGGGCCTTGAACCAAAACCGGTTTCGAGTGGCGATTAACCAGGCGTTTGAGGAGGTGGTGAGCGGTTGCGCCGATCGCGACACTACCTGGATATCTCAAGAGCTTAAGCAGGTCTACGTTGAACTCCACCGGGCGGGGTGGGCCTATAGCTTTGAAACCTGGCAGGGAGATGAATTGGCTGGCGGCATTCTGGGTCTGGTAATCGGCGGCGCGTTCATTGGCGAGTCAATGTTTTTTCGCATTTCTGAGGGCTCGAAAGTAGCGATGGTGAAGCTGGTCGAGCACCTGCGGCAGCGACACTTTGCCCTGTTTGATGCCCAAATGATGAACCCTCACCTAGAGCGGTTTGGGGCCTATATGGTTGGCGATCGCGACTATAAGAGTCTGCTCAAAATTGCCCTGAAGCAAAACTGTAGTTTTCTATAGCAGCCCTCGCCTCCTCCACCGTCGTACCTGCGATCGATGGTCTGTCAGGTGTTAGACGCCCTGATCGCGGATGGGCACAGTACCCAGGATGGCTTTGGCCAGAAAGATGGCCTGGCCACTGACAAAAACGCGAAAGCGTGGCTCACTCGGGCCACCAAAGGGGATCTGGTCGCGCCAGGGTGAAAGGCCAAACGCCTGCAATTTGTCATGCAGCGCCTCAGCCTGGTGTCTAGATTTGAAGCAGCCAACGCAGTGATCATGGCGCATCGCCATGATGTGTCGAAAGAAGTACTGGCAGGCCTGCGATTCACTCGTTGAGGCGTAGATGGGCGCTGAGTCTTGGCCGCGCTCGGTGTAGTAGACCTGCCACTGGGTGCCATTGTGCGTGAGGCAGAAGGCATCAGATGCCGTGCCGCGATCGCCAATGGCATACAGCGCTGGGTTACAGCCCTGATCCGCTAGGCGTCGCGACAGATCGTCAATAGTCATAGCATCTCATGATGACGTGAAGAGCAGGCCCAAGGCCTCAGGGTACCCAATGCCCCACGCCCAAACATAGGAGTCATAGACCTGCTCAAATACCGCTGACGTAGTAGTCGCGAGTGCCCTTATCGTTGAGCGCATCGCCCAGACGCTCCAGGGCATGCACGTAGGCGGCGGTGCGGGGCGGAATCGCCAACTCCTGAGCGATCGCCCAGATGCGCTCGGCCTCAGTCACTATCATGGTTTTGAGGCGGGCGTTGACATCCTCCAGCGACCAGTAGAGACCGCTGCGGTTTTGCACCCACTCAAAATAGCTCACCGTCACCCCACCGGCATTGACCAAAATATCGGGGAATATATAAATGCCTTTGGCGTTGAGGATGTCATCAGCCTCGGAGGTAATGGGGCCATTGGCCACCTCAAAGATGTAGCGGGCTCGAATCGTATCGGCATTGGTAGCTGTAATCTGGTTTTCTAAGGCCGCTGGCACCAAAATATCGACATCCAGGCTCAGCAGCTCTTCGTTAGTGATGTCTGTATGGTCATTGATGACGTTACACACTGTACCCTCGCAGTACACGGCTTTGAGGCTGCGAGTCGAGGCCTTAAACTGCTGAATGCTAGGGATATCTAGCCCCTGGGCCGCATAGATACCCCCCTGGGAGTCGCTCACGGCTACAACCTGATACCCCGCATCAAACAGCAATCGGGCGATGACGCTGCCGGCGTTGCCAAACCCCTGGACTGCGACGGTGGTTTGATGGGGCGCCTTGTTGAATCGTCCCATCAGTGCTTGCAGCACATAGAAAGCACCGGTACCCGTGGCGGTGTCGCGCCCTTGACTGCCGCCCATGCTCAGGGGTTTACCGGTGATCACCGCCGGGCTCAGCTTGCGGCAAATGATGCTGTACTGATCCATCATCCAGCCCATGATCATGGGGTTGGTGTAGACATCGGGGGCGGGCACATCGACATCGGGGCCGATGAAGTTAGCGATCGCATCGATATAGCCCCGACTCAACCGCTCTAGCTCAAACTTTGACAGCTCCTTGGGGTTGACCGTCACCCCGCCCTTAGCCCCACCCAGGGGTAGATTCAGCGCCGCACACTTAAACGTCATCCAAAACGCCAGCGACTGCACCTCGTCGAGGGTGACATCGGGGTGAAACCGAATGCCGCCTTTAGTCGGCCCACGGGTATCGTCGTAGCGCACCCGATAGCCCTGAAAAACCTTCAGGGTGCCATCATCCATGCGCACCGGAATTGACACCGTCAGGCTGGCTTTGGGGTAGCGCAGCCGCTCAGAGGCATCGTCAGAAATGGAAACGTACTTCAGCGCTCGCTCTAAACGGCGGTTGGCGTCAGACAAAATTGAGGTGGCCATGGGCTAACACCAGAGAATGAAGGGAAGGGAAGACAGCAAAACGTGCCCCTTATTTAAGGTTCCATCAAGGAGAATCGGCCCGGCCAAAAAGTAATATTTTGTATTGTACGCTACTATTTCCTGTCGAGTCTATGCGAATTTCCTATAAAGCCGCATAGACTAATACTCCACGGCGCAAGTTTAGATACTATTTCTTAGGGCTCGGGAGCAGCAGGGGAGCCAAGCGATCCGGGACGGTGGACATATTTCAGCCTTCGAGTACTAGTACCGAAAGGCAGAAGTAAGAAGGCAGAAGGCAGAAGGCAGAAGGCAGAACGGGAACCCCAGGCCTCATAAGTGTTTCCGCGTGAGTAAACAGCTGGGTTATTGCCGCCTCAGAGTACTAGTCGTAGGGTAGAAAATACTCATGGTCGTTACAGATTAGCCACAGACCATTAGCCGAGATATTGCTAACCACTGCCTGGGAAGTAATGCCTCCATTCATTTTTGAAGTCGTCATCATATTCCTTAACTAGCTTTTGTCTTTGTAGACTTCTCTGCGGTGTTTACATTGTAGAATTTTTACCTTGAACTCTTCGTCAGAAATTTCGTATCTGATACGATAATCTCCAACTCTGAGTCGATATTGATGGTCATAGCCTTTGAGCTTAGAAACTCCAGGTGGCCGTGGTTCTGATTTGAGTGCCAAAATCTTTTCCTGAACCTTGAGCCTGATCGAAGCAGGGAGTTAAAAAATCTGCTTCCATGGCCTTTCTAAGGGCCACATTCTTGCCAATATCCCAGTCGATCTTTTTGAGGGTTTCGGTGCCTTTGTCTTTGACCAGGCTGGTAATCAAGCCACCCAGGCCAGCGGCGGCGGCTCCGATTAGGGGTTCAAATCCGGTCATGGCGGAGGCGGGGGTGGCGGTTGCCCACTACTATAACCTGGTAATCTTAATTGTTCGGTAGCTGTAGCCAACGCACAGTTGGCGAGGTAAATGTGGCATAGATGTCATGCATTCGATCGATGGCCAGCACTGCGGTTTATTGGGTACTGCGCAGCTAGATTTGCTGATTCGAGATAATGCGATCGCCGTCGTCCCTTTAACCGTCCAGCAAGCGGAAATTGCCTGCCAAGCCTATTTCAACTACGGCAAGGGGCGTCATCCTGCCTGCCCAGATCAATCTGGGAGATGGCTGTTGCTATGCGTTAGCCAAAGTTGCAGAGCAGCCGCTGCTGTTTAAGGGTGACGACCTCTCTCAGCCAGCCAGACCCAGAGTGGTCCACTGAGTCGAATGTAACCATTGAAATTTTCTGGGCGATCGCAGCCAAAACCCCTGCCCACAACCCGCTATCCTAGATAATGTGCTGCACTCGGTGAAAATTCTATGGATACCAAGGCTTTTAAGCGCTCCCTCAACCACTCCGACAAGTACTTTCGCCAGGGGTTTGGCCACGGGGAAGCGGTCGCTGGCCAGATGCAGACCGAGTACAACAGCGGCCTGATTCAGGATATTCGTGACCGCAGCTATACCCTCACTCGCGGCGAGGTCACCATCAAACTGGCCCAGTCCTTTGGCTTTTGCTGGGGGGTCGAGCGGGCGGTGGCCATGGCCTACGAAACCCGCCAGCACTTCCCCACCGAGCGGATTTGGATCACTAACGAAATTATCCACAACCCCAGCGTCAACCAGCGCCTCAAAGACATGGCGGTGGAGTTTATCGAAGTGGTCAACGGCGAGAAAAATTTTGCCGTAGTGGGCCAGGGCGACGTGGTGATTTTACCCGCCTTTGGGGCCAGCGTGCAGGAGATGCAGCTGCTCAACGACAAGCGCTGCACCATCGTCGATACCACCTGCCCCTGGGTGTCTAAGGTCTGGAACACGGTTGAAAAGCACAAGCGCAAAGACCACACCTCCATCATCCACGGCAAGTACAACCACGAAGAAACCGTGGCCACTAGCTCCTTTGCGGGCAAATACCTGGTGGTGCTGAATCTCGATCAGGCCCATTATGTGGCCGATTACATTCTCAAGGGCGGCGACCGAGCCGAGTTTATGGCCAAATTTGGCAACGCCTGCTCCGCCGGGTTTGACCCCGACCGCGATCTCGATCGCATCGGCATTGCCAACCAGACCACCATGCTCAAGGGCGAAACCGAGCAGATCGGCAAGCTCTTTGAGCACACCATGCTCAAGAAATACGGCCCCCAGGCCCTCAACGACCACTTCCTCAGCTTTAACACTATCTGTGACGCCACCCAAGAGCGCCAGGATGCCATGTTTGAGCTGGTCGATGAAGCCCTAGATCTAATGGTGGTGATCGGCGGCTACAACTCGTCAAACACCACCCACCTGCAAGAGATTGCGATCGAGCGCCAGATTCCCTCTTACCACATCGACAGCGCCAGCCGCATTGGCCCCGGCAACCGCATTGAGCATAAACAGCTCCATGGCGACATGACGGTGACCGAGGGCTGGCTGCCCGACGGCCCTATTGTTGTAGGGGTGACCTCTGGCGCGTCTACCCCCGATCGCTCGGTAGAAGATACTATCGAGGATATTTTTGCCATTAAAGCGGCCATGGCGGCGGTGTAGAGCAGGCCCAAAAAAATGGCCCTCAACCCTGGGGTTAAAGGCCATTCTCTCTAAGGATGCAGGGATCAAGACTAACTGGTTGAGAGCTACTCGTCGCCGGCTAGGCGCTCAGTAATGGCCTGTTGCAGAGCCGGGTCTTGCTGGGCCTGGGCCAAGATCTGCTCAAATTCGTCGACGGTCAGATCTTCGGCCTCAATGGCCGCCTCCATCTCCTGGCCTGCATTGGCCTGGAGTGCAGCAATTTGCTCGGTGGCCGCGGCAAACTGCTCGGCCTGGGTCGGGTCGATGTCAGCGGCGGTATCAGGAGACTGCTGGGCGGCTGCGATCGCATTGTAGTCATCCACCGTCAGCCCCTCGGCTTCGACAGCGGCGACGATCTCGGGCTGCACGGCCTGTTGAATGTTCTGGATGGCCTGATAGGCGCTGACAAAGTTGTCGATTTGGTTCTCAGACACCTCAATCGGGGCGGCCTGGCTGGGTGCTGGTTCGGTCTGCTCCTGGGCTACAGCGGCAGCGGGGGCTCCCAGTATGAGGGTAGCCGCCAGCAGGCCTTTGAGTAACGTTGAAGGTTTCATCGCGATTGTCCTCGCATATCATCAACTAGAAGTTCGCCGATGCAAACTCTTGCTGAACGTCGGTCAGACGCCCATGGGTTGATACCCTAGGGGGCGATCGTGGCGCCAGGATGACGAGGGTGTGACAAAGTTGTGACTCTCCGCGATCGCGCTGGGCTCCGAGGGGCGTTCTCTAGCCAATGTGTGTTCTGCTAAAAACTTTTCTGAGTAATCTGGGAGTGAAATAACCTTGCTAAGTAGGCGGTTGAAATTAAATGTAAGATAGCGGGGTAGCTAGAGTGCCCCAAAATGCCCGCCCCACTACGCATCATACTAACCGAGGAAGAAGATCGGACGTTGAGCGAACTTCGAGAGGCTCAG
>NZ_JADEWX010000171.1 GCF_015207395.1 Nodosilinea sp. LEGE 07088 | reverse complement strand
ATCAACAATCGAATTAAGTTGATTAAGCGCCAAGCTTATGGGTTTGTAAACTTTGAGAATTTCCGTAAGCGCTTGCTAGCTTGCTTTTCTGATTAGAAAAACTTATCACCATGCTGCCGGAAGAACCCCTTTATCTAGCCTGTCGTCAAGGCATCAGGCCTAGCGTCAGATACGTTGATTCGAGCGTGCGCTTAATCTTTGGAGCACTTCCTGGAGAGATAGCACTCCGAGGTAACTCTACCGTTCGGGGGCTAAACTTTAATGGCTTCATCTTTAGAAACATGGCGTTTATAGGTGTACCTCCAGCAAGACTCAACGGGAAAATCGATAATTTAGGCGCTCAACCTGAATTGATTAATATTAGAGGGGAATTTTTCACACAGAGAGAAACTCGTCCGGGAGTCTTCGAGATTTATCGGTATAGATTTAGTCCAACTAATAATTATGTAGAGCCTTCAGTATCTTGCCCTAATCCAAGAAAAGGAGATCCACCGCCACCGCCACCAGACTGCCCTTCTGGTGATCCAACTTGCTGTTCTTGCACAGGAGCACGTTATGGAAATGACTCTTTCATTGTCGCAGAAGGGAATCTTCAATTAGATTTCGGTGGAGAAACTCTTGTAGAAAAGTTACACAAAGCGCCGCTATCTTCTCCCAAGGTAACGGTAGAGGTAGGTAAATGGGCAGGTGAATCATGGAGTAGCAAAAGTATTCTGCACCACAGGGATTTAGTTTACTCTGCCGGGTAAAGAATAGTTTTTAAGAGGTTTTCATATTGGACCTATGTCAGCTCTTATTTCCATTATTACAACCGTTTACAATCGCGAGGATTATTTGCCAAAGGCAATTGAGAGCGTTCTTACACAAACGTATTCTGATTTGGAACTAGTTATCTGGGATGATGGTTCAACAGATCACTCTTTAGAAATTGCGTTTTTCTATGCCAAACAAGATAATAGAATTCGTGTTTTCCCTGCTATTCACCAGGGTAGAGGGCACGCTGTTGCTAATGCTTGTACTGTTAGCAGCGGTACTTATCTTGGATTACTGGACAGCGATGATTTACTTTCAGAAACGGCGCTTGAAGAAACAATCCTTTGCTTTAAGGAGAATAAGGGAGCTGGTTTAGTCTATACCGACTACATCGTTATCGATGAAGAAGACAAGTTCAAGCAGTACGGACCAACTTGTGAAGTGCCCTATTCCAAGGAGCGTCTCTTAGTTGAATTTATGGTATTTCACTTCAGACTTTTGCGGCGCTCTGTTTACGATAAGGTTGGAGGTTTTGATCGCAAGTTTGAATACTGTCAAGACTATGATCTTTGTTTAAAGGTATCTGAGACTTCCGAGATTCTACACTTGAGACGACCTCTCTACTACTATCGACAACACAAGGAGAGTATTTCGTTTGAGAAACGAGTTGAGCAACTTCTTTTTGGGAAGCGCGCGATTGAGAATGCTTTGGAAAGGCGTGATTTAATCAAAGATTATGAATTAGAGTTTCAAATGTTTGCTAGATGTAGCTTATATAAACGGCAGAAAAATGTCTCGATTATTCAACCTTCTTCAGTTAATGAACTAGATGATGAAATGCTTGAGCTTGAGTTGATAGAGCAAGAAGCAATGAATGATATGCTTACCCTGCCTGTATATGAACCGAAATTAATGGATGAGTTTGAACAGTAAGTTTCTAGGACAGAGTAACAAAAGCATTGCAAAATATACAGCGTTTCTTGATTTCATGAGGTGCAGCACAAAGCCTAGAACCCTTGCCACACAAGAATTTTAGATTTGAATCTGCACCTCATCCATCTGGGAACCGCTGTATATTTCAAAAGTGTTACCAGGAAAAGAGCTTTATTCTTGCTAAATTACTAGGTATAGAGCGCTCAAGATTTGGTGGTTTTTTGCGAGAAAGATTAGATGGTTTATACTACTCTATCTTATTTGATGAAAACCGTTTACTTGCTCAAATCTCCCGCCAATGCAAGCCATCTAGAAGAGTCGATCGCCCAGTACCGCCAGGGCCAAACTACAGAGCGAGACCTGCTCGATGAGTGATCGTCAGCTGGCCTGGACTGATGCCGCTTGGAAAGACTATTTCTACTGGCAGACCCAGTATAGAAAGACGTTAAAAAGGGATCAATTCGCTCATTCAGGCGACTAAAACTCTCCCCTTTGAAGGCATTGGTAAACCAGAACCTCTCAAGGAAAATCTATCGAGCTTTTGGTCGCGTCGCATTGATGACACACACCGTCTGGTCTGCGCCGTAGACGATCATTACTTGACGATCATTTCCTGTCGGTATCATTACTAGCTCTGATGAAGCTAGACTCGCCGTGCTTTCGCCAATTCAAATCTGGCAAACGTCATGCTGTAGGTGCGCAGTTATTCTTCTCAGAGGTTGAACCATGCTCAGAGCAATTGATCGAGATCTTTGGGTGGCTGAGCAGCCGCTGCGATACTTTGGCCTGAGCGTCGGCACCCGCATGACGGTAATTCGCCTCGCTGATGATGGGTTAGCCTTGATTTCGCCTATTCAGATCAGTGCAGGGCTAGCGGATCAGCTCGATCAGCTGGGTGAGGTCAGGCACATTATTGCGCCCAATCTGTATCACTACCTGTTTGCGGCTGATTGCAAAGCAGCGTACCCTGCCGCGCAATTTTGGGCGACACCAGGGTTGAGGACAAAACGGCCCGATTTAGCCATTGACGAGGTGATTGGTGGTGACTCGCCTAGCCCCTGGCCCGGTCTGGAGCGCCTGTTTTTTGATGGGTTCAAAACCCTCGGCCCCGGCGGCCCCGATCCTCTAGAGGAATGGGTGTTTTGCCATACCGCCAGCCGCACGCTGATCTTGACCGATACGGCCTTCTGCTTTGATGAGAGCTTTCCGTGGCTGACTCAGCTGGTGACTAAAATCGGCGGCGGCTACAAAAGCCTGAGCCCGTCGCTGCTGGAGCGCATGGCAACCAGCGCCAAGGACACGGTAAAAGCTGCGGCTGAGCAGGTGTTGCGCTGGGATTTTGATCGAGTGATCATGGCCCACGGCAGTATTGTGGAGTGCCATGGCAAGGAGCAATTTCAGCATGGGTATGAGCAGTTTCTCGGCTGTGTGCTCTAGCGTTTCACCCCTTAGCTTGGTAACCGCAGACCGACGGCGAACCACTGCCCTAGGGCAGATGTCGGTCGCCCTGGGGCAGTGTTAACCTTCGAACGACTTGTTGCAACTGCTTTACCCAGAACTATGAATCTCTTGCTGGAGCGCATTCAGACCAGTTTGCTGGATTTGGTCGATCAGTTTATTCAGCTCTTGCCTGGGCTTTTTTTAGGGCTATTTCTGGTGCTGGTGACTGGATACGCGGCCAAAGTGGTGCAAAAGGTGGTGCACAAAGCGAGCCAGCGCCTAGTGGCCAGTCGATCGCTGCAGCTGCTGGCCGTGCAGGTTGCCCGCATTGGCACCTGGGCGCTGGGGCTAATCATTGCGGCAGTGGTGGCGTTTCCTGACCTGCGGTTGGGCGACATCATTGGGCTACTGGGGCTTGGCTCGGTTGCCATTGGCTTTGCCTTTCAAGACATTTTTAAGAATTTTTTGGCTGGCATTTTGCTGCTGCTGGAGGAACCGTTTCGCTTAGGCGATCAGGTCATCATGAGCGACTATGAGGGCACAGTGGAGGCGATCAAAATTCGCTCGACCCAGCTACGCACCTACACTGGCGAACTGGTCGAAATTCCTAACGCCATTGTGTTTACAAATCCGGTGCGAGTATTAACCGCCTTTCGCAGCCGCCGCACCGACCTGGACATTGGCGTTGGCTACACAACTCCGTTGCCGCTGGCTCAGCAGACATTCCTCGATGTCATCACTACTGTGGAAGGGGTGCTCAACTCCCCGACCCCTGAGGTGGATGTGGTGAGCTTTGGCGATAGCTCGATTGATTTTAAGGTGCGCTACTGGACGACGCCCCAGATTGCCGAGGTACGCCGTATTAAGTCACAGGTGTCGATCGCTCTCAAGGCCGCCTGCGATAACGCGGGCATCACCATTCCCTACCCAATTCGCACGGTGCACATGTTTGACCAAGCCCAGTTCGACGAAAGCGATCCCAGGAAAGCTATATAGTGAAATGCGGTTGATGGGTTGTAGCTCATCTACTAGTCGCGATCGCATCACCCTTTGGTCACTGGAGGCAGTTGGTAATGGCCCGACGAGCAACAACAGAAGACGGTATCGATCTGGCTCCTTTGATTGACCACTCGCTGCTCAGCCCGATGGCCACGCCAGAGCAGGTTGCTCAGTGGTGCGCCGAATGCGATCGCTACCAGTTTGCCGCCGTCTGCATTGCCCCCTGCCACGTGCGCCAGGCGGTGGATCTGTTGCGTAACAGCAAGAGCAAGGTGTGCACTGTCATCGGCTTTCCCACCGGGGCTACCACCTCGGCCACTAAACTCTATGAGGCCCAAGAGGCAACCGAGAACGGAGCCGACGAGCTCGATATAGTGATTAACCTGGGCTGGCTCAAGGTCGGCAACACCGACGCCCTGCACCGCGAGATCGCCACGATCTGTGAAGAGACCGGCTTGCTGGTCAAAGCCATTCTCGAAACCGCCGTGCTCAGCCCGGCTGAGATCGCCCTCGCCGCCGACATCTGTATGGATGCGGGGGCGTCGTTTCTCAAAACCAGCACCGGCTGGCAGGGCGGAGCCACGGTTGAGGCGGTGCGCCAGCTTGACGAAATTGCCCAGGGTCGCGTCGGCATCAAAGCCTCGGGGGGCATTGGCACCGCCGCCCAAGCTGTGGCGCTGGTGCAGGCAGGCGCAACGCGCCTGGGCACCTCCCGGGGGGTAGACCTGATTCACCAGCAGCAAGAGACACCCACCGAGGCCTAGGCCAAGTCAGCGGCCAGATGCTTTATGGGCACTTTGATCTACCCTGAGACTATCTACTGATTTTTATCACGTTGCTCCATGTCGCTGACTGAACAAATGCTCGCCAGCCTGCCGGGCAGCCCCCTGGCGGGTTTGAAGCAGGCCGATGACCTGTGGCTGCGGTACCGCACGGGCAACTTGCCCGCAGCTCAGGTCATACATCAGACCGAAGCCCCATTAGAGGCTGTGGAGTGGGATGTCGTCATTTGCGGCGGCACCCTGGGGGTACTGGTGGGAGTGGGGTTAGCCCAGCGAGGCTGGCGGGTGGCTTTGCTAGAGCGGGGCCAATTACAGGGGCGACAGCAGGAGTGGAACATCTCTCGGCGAGAGCTGACGGCACTCACCGATCTGGGCTTACTGACGGCAGCAGAACTGGAAGAGGTCATTGCCTCCGAATACAACCCGGCTCGCATTCAGTTTGGCGATGGTGAGCCCCTGTGGGTCAACGATGTGCTCAATGTCGGGGTCGACCCCAGGGGGCTGCTGGAGCGCCTCAAAGATAAATTCTTAGCCGCTGGGGGTAAGTTGTTTGAGCGCACGGCCTTTGAGGCGGCCTGGGTGCATGCCAATGGAGTACTGGTCAAAGCAATGGGCAAACCTTCGCCAGAGGAACCAGAGCCCTCACAGTCCTTTACAACCCGGCTGCTGGTGGATGCCATGGGGCATTTTTCACCCCTGGTGCGTCAGGCCCGCGGCACCGCCAAGCCCGATGCCCTGTGTCTGGTGGTCGGTACCTGCGCCGAAGGCTTTGCCAAAAACGAGACGGGCGATTTAATTGTGTCGTTTACCCCCCTGCGGCACCAGTGCCAGTACTTTTGGGAGGCGTTTCCGGCGCGGGATGGACGCACCACCTACCTGTTCACCTATATGGATGCCGACCCCCGCCGCCTCAGCCTGGGCGAGCTGTTTGAAGAATATTGGCAGCTGCTGCCCGAATATCAACAGGTCAGCCTGGAGGAGTTACAGGTTAAACGGGCGCTGTTTGGCTTTTTTCCGTGCTATCGGCACAGCCCGCTGCAATATCCCTGGGGGCGTACCCTGGCGGTGGGTGACAGCAGCGGCAGCCAGTCGCCTCTGAGCTTTGGTGGTTTTGGAGCCATAATTCGCCATCTGGAACGGTTGGTCAGGGGCATCGATGAAGCCCTGGCCAGTGATTGTCTGGGGCCAACGGCGCTGGGGGCGCTCCAGCCCTACCAGCCAAATCTATCGGTGACCTGGCTATTTCAGCGATCGATGAGCGTGGGGGTTGATCAGCCGCTCGCGGAGCAGCATATCAACAGAATGCTGACGGCAATGTTTGCCGCCATGGCCCAGCTCGGGGAACCGACCCTAAAGCCATTTTTGCAGGATGTCGTGCAGTTTCCGGCGCTGGCCAAAACCCTGGCCATGGCCTCGATCAAATCGCCGGGGGTGGTGGCCAAGGTGATTCCCCAGGTGGGCATTGGCAGCCTCGGCACCTGGCTCAAGCACTACAGCAGTCTGGCTGGCTACAGTGCGCTAGATCCCCTAGCGAGAGCCCTTGACCCCTTAATTGAGTTGCTGCCTCCGGTTCAGCGATACTATAGCCATCGTTGGCAAGACAGCCTATTTTATGGCAGCGGTAAAGACTACGATATTTAGATGACTCACTCTGCACTGCCTCGGGAGCGCCTCTACCACGAGCTGCGGCGACCCGATAATGAGGTGAACTTAGCCCGAGCGGCGCTGTATATGGCTCAGGAAGATTATCCTGACCTGGCGATCGCAGATTACCTGACCATGCTCGATCGCATGGCAGAAACGCTGAGCCAGCGCCTGCCCCCAAGCCCCTACCCGCTGAAGATCATCGGCGCTATCAACGACTATCTGTTTGGGGAGCTGAATTTTCAGGGCAACCGCATTGCCTACTACGACCCTCGCAATAGCTTTCTCAACGAGGTGCTGGAGCGACGGGTGGGGATTCCGATTACGCTGTCGCTGGTGTACCTGGAGTTGGCGCAGCGGATTGGTTTCCCGATGGCGGGCGTGAGTATGCCAGGACATTTTTTGATTCGCCCGACTGTGGATGACATGGATCTTTTTGTTGACCCATTTAACCAGGGAGAGGTCTTGTTTGAGCAAGACTGCCGCGAGCGTATCGGGCAGATGTTTGGCGACTCGGCCCAGCTCGAACCTCAGCAGTTGGCTCCCATTACCCCAACGGTGTTTCTGGCCCGCATGCTGACCAATCTGAAGATGATTTATCTACAAAATAAAAATGTGCCCAAGGCCCTCGACGCCATCAATCGTATTTTGCTGATCTACCCTGAGGCGGTGACTGAATGGCGCGATCGCGGTCTGATTCACTACCAGCAGGGGCAGCTAGAGACGGCTCAACTTGACCTAGAACGCTACCTTTACCAACACCCCGACGCTACTGATGCCTTTGAGATTCGTCGAGTGCTTGACCAAATAGAACGCGTGCAGGATGAGCCATGACCAACACCCTCAAGGCCCCCGAGACCAAGCCTTGCCCAGGCTCGCCTCTGCTCAGGCTATACCGCTCGTCGGTGGGCAAAAAGCTGATTACCGGAGCCACTGGGCTAGCCCTGGCTATGTTTGTGCTAGCCCACATGGTCGGCAACCTGCTGCTGTTTATTAGCCGCGATGCCTACAACGCCTACGCCCGCCAGATCGAGAGCCTAGGAATGCTGTTCTACGCTGTCGAGCTAGGGTTGCTGGCGGTAGTGCTGCTGCACGCCTGGGTTGGCATCGAAATTTTCTGGCGTCAGCGGCAGGCCCGCCCCCAGGGGTATAGCACCTACCAATCGGTCGGTGGGCCAAGCTATCAGACCCTGAGCTCACGCACTATGATTGTCACAGGTTCGGTGATGGCGGTGTTTTTGGTCACCCACCTGCTGACCTTTAAGTTTGGCCCCTACTACACCACTGAGTTGGGTGGCGAAACGGTACGCGACCTGGCTAGGCTAGTGGTTGAGAAATTTCATTACCTGCCCTACGTAGTGGGCTACAGCGCTATTTTGGGGCTGCTGGCCTCGCACCTGCGCCACGGGCTGTGGAGTGCATGGCAGTCGATCGGGCTGCTCAACGCCGGAATTCGACCTGTAGTGGTTGGGGCCAGTGCGGTGGTGGCTGGCGGCATTGCGATTGGCTTTGGGGTGCTGCCCTGGGCGATCTTTTTGGGGCTGGTAAGTTAGGGGCGGATGGGGTGCGATCGCACGTTTATAAAAAATCTGATTTGAGCAACCTCACTGCAAATCCAGGATCGCGTCGGGGCATTGCAGTGCCATGCCCCGACTGATGACAACAACCGCTACCTTACCGGCTGTTATCGTAGATCTGAATCCGTCCATGCCCCAGAATTTGGCCAACTCCACCGTCGCCAGCAGGGTACCCAGTGACGCCAAAGATATACACGCCACCCCACGGATTGTAGGCCGTCTGCAAGGTGACAGTCGCCGTTTCACCGGGCTGCACCGGCTGATCAAAGACAACCAAAATATTGTCAGAATTTTCGGGCACACCACCTACGCTGGACAAGGGAATTTCAGGGCCATTGGCATAGGCAACACCCTGCTGGGCGGTCGTAGAGTCGAGCTTAAAGACAATATTCCTAGCGCCATCTAGGGGCATGATGGTGATGGCCTCTAAGGGCTCCCCAGCATCGTCTGGCACCTCGATTACAAAGTGATAGCGTCCGCCGAAGCCAGCCAGTTGATCGTAGGTGGTTGCTTCAACCAGCGTTGGGGGGCGGTCAAATATAACCCGACCATCCGCCAATTGAGCGGCCTCCACAGCACCAGCGGCAGTACTCCCGAGAATGCCCACGGCCAGCGCGCTAATTTTAAGTATCTGAGAAAAATTTTTCATTTTGAGAGTCCTCTCTGTGTGTATCTATCCATGAGTCGATTGAACCAATGAATAGACAGTCCTAGATGAGCTCCATATAAGTTCCAAATGAGCTCTATATAAATAGGCTAGCAATCTTTTAGAAACTAAAAAATAGTTTTAAGTTTAATCTCAAATATCGATTTTTATATGGATGGAAGATGGCATCTGAGCGACCTTTTTCTACATTTATTGATGCTTTTTTATTTTCTCATCTCATTCTCAGGCGGCGGGGGCGGCAGCCATTTATACTAAAAATGATTTATCGTTTAATCTGACGACAGCTTATTTTCAGGCCCACAATATAATTTATGGGGTCTGGGTTTAATCCGTGATGGCATAGATTTCATCACAGAAATCACCCCACTCAATAGTTTGCTTAATGCTTCTGCTCTTGCCCTAACCCACGCCTTATCACCCACTCCTCTGACGACTGAGAATCTCGCCCAGCGATCGCGTTGACTTCTCCTGTCGCCATTGCTGATATAGGCTGGGTTTAGATCACGCGATCGCTGCCGCCGTCGATCGGCACCTGCGCCCCGGTGGTTTTGGCAAACACCCGACTCGCCATCGTACACACCAGTTGCGCCACCTCCCGGGACGAGACCGGCTGCTTGAGCAAATTGCGCGACTTATAGTCATCCACGCTGATGCCGTAGCGCTCGGCCCGACCAGCCAGCACCGCCGGGGTCCAGATGCCGGTGTCGTAGACGCAGTCGGGATGCAGCACATTGACGCGAATCTCCGGAGCCAGCTCCAGAGCGGCAATGCGGGCCAGCTGAGTTAGCCCCGCCTTAGCGACAGAATAGGCGGCAGCACCAGGCCCAGGCGCAAGCACATTGCGGGAAGCAATGAACAAAATCGTCGGATCAATGCCGTGGCGTAAAAAGGGGATGGCGTGGCGCAGCAGGGCCCGCTGGCTGGTGAGATTGATTGCCAGGCTCTTTTCCCAAATGTCGGCATCCAGGTTTTCTAGGGTTTGACCGAGCGGGAAAATGCCCGCATTGCTGACCACAATATCCAGACCACCAAAGTGCTGAATGGCAGCGGCGATCGCCCCTTTCACTGCGGCTTCGTCGGTGACATCCCCTTGTACCCCCACCAATCCAGGTTTGTTTAGAATCTCGGCCACATCAGGGTTCACGTCAAAGCCGACCACTGCCGTGCCCTGCTGGTGCAAGGTCTCGGCGCAGGCTTTGCCGATGCCGCTGGCGGCCCCCGTCACCAGGGCAATTTTGCCCTGAAACTCCGATGCTGCTTTGGCTTTGCCCAGCTTGGCCTGCTCTAATTCCCAATATTCCATCTCAAATAGGTCTTTTTCGCCGAGGGCCTGCCAGCCCCCCAGCGCCTCGCCTATCTGAATGGCGCGGCGGGTGTGCTCGATGATGTCGGTAATAATGGCGGTGGCCTTGATGGAGCGATCGAACGATAGCGTGCCGTAGCCGGGCCACACCGCCCAGCGGGGAGCGGCATCGAGCTGGGTCAGCTGCCCATCGGTATGGCGCTCAAAGTACTGACGGTAGTTCTCGGCAAAGGCATTCACCGCCGCCTCTGGGTCGCGATCGACCACCACCGGAATCGCCTTGGTGCGAATCACGTGGTCGGGGGTGATGGGGCCACGGGTGGCGATCGCAGCCACATTGGGCAGGTTCGAGAAGCCCACCGCTTCGGGTCGCTGGTCGAGCTGGGCCAGCATCGGTGCCCCCTTAACGCGCGACACCTGCTGACGAATTTTGGCCAGAGTCAACCAATCGGCCTGGGGGGCCGCCGTCGCAAAGGACACGGCGTTGTGCTGGGCTAAGGACGCCTCCGCCAGGCTGACCAGCTCAATCATAGTTTCGTAGGCGGTATGGGCATCGTCGGCAAAGGTAAATATGCCGTGGTTCATCAACACCATGCCTTTGTACTGGCTCCAGTCGATGCCCTGGGTGAGTGCGCGAATTTTGCGGGCCAAAATAAACCCCGGCATGACGTAGGGAATCAGCAGCACCGAATCGCCATAGACCTGGCCAATCTGCTCTGCGCCAGTGGGGGTATTGGTCAACGTCACTACCGCGTCGGCGTGGGTATGGTCAACAAAGGCGTAGGGGATAATGGCGTGGAGAATCGCCTCCACCGAGGGGTTGGGCGCATTGGGGTCGAGCATGGCCGCCCGCTGCTGGGTGACCATCTCTGAATCGGTCAGCTGCTCTAGCGCGGCCAGCCGTTGCAGCACCTCTAGCCGCACCGGGGCAAAGCCGGGGGCTGCAATCGTCGATAGATCCCAGCCGCTGCCTTTGACGTAGAGCACCGCTTCGTCGTCGCCAAAGAAATTCTTCACCGTGGCCTTCACCGACGTGTTGCCGCCACCGTGGAGCACTAGATCTGATTCCTGCCCCAGCAGACGAGAGCTGTAGACCCGCAATTTGAGCAGATCGCCATTCAGGGTTTGGGCAACGGACTCATCCCAGCGGCTTTTCATAGGGCTATCGGCGTAAGGGCTATATGCAGATTAACTGCAAATCGGGGCAGACCCAAGCAGATAGATTCCCCATACCAATTCCTGGAATGAATCTATTGTCGAAAGCCTAACATTGACAGGGCTCCATAAATCCGTTTATCCCTCATTTCAGCAACGCTAGGCTTGGTAACTGGAGTTGTGCAGGGTGCTATCGGCAAACAACGGCAACGAAGTTTTATCAGCCTCTCTGTCAAAGGTTTAACAAGCCATTGCCGGCCGAGTAAACCTCATGCCATCGGGGCGAGCGGTAGTCACGGTTCAAACTGCGATCGACATACCCTACCAGGCGCGGTAAGGCTTCATCGCTAATCTCTCTCTGCAAGAATAGCCGCAGTTTCGTTTCCCAATCTTGGGGATAGTCGCGAATGATCGGATGCCTGACCACAATGGGCTGAGTTTCGCCTTGTACCAGATCAACCACAACATCCAGGCTGAGCACCGCCAGGGAGCGGACAAAGACTCCGGTGGCGGCGATCGCAAAATCGCCATCCACCTGCTTTTGCTTTAACACAGCGACAAAATGCCCCCCCTGGGGAATGTTGTAAATCAGGCTGCTGGGGTCTTTCACTGGCGCAACCTCAACGTTATAGCCCTGGGTCAGCCCGTCTGCAAGGGTGATGTCTTCATAATCTTGATCGGGATGGGGAATATAAATGGTGAATTGATGAACATCTAGCCAGGGGTTATGGACTGGGTCATCGCTGTCTTGTTTCCAAGCATTGTATTGACGGCGCATCTCTTGCCCAACATGGCTTTCGGTATTACAGAGATGTATCAGGGCCATATTCAAAACGCGCTGATCAAACTTGCTGAGCAACCCAACAAACTGCATAGCCAAAATCCCCGGTGAGAACAATACCCGATTGAACCATTAGGGAAGATATCGAACGAGTCTTCTGTATCAATCGCATCAAGACAGGGCCTGTTCAAGTTTTCTTAATATCGTTCTGCTCAGCAAAATTGAGTCAATAAACCGCCGATTCTAGAATGAAGTGCAACACCTAGAAGCTTTCCACAGAGGGGCTCATAGGATAGTCTGATGTTTACCACAACAAAAAGACACCCTATGAGCTATATCCAGCTTAGCGCTTCTGAACGAAATAAAGTTTACGAATTGAGAACTACGACAGCATTGTCCATCCGGGGCATTGCTCGCCAACTCGGACGAAGT
>NZ_JADEWX010000170.1 GCF_015207395.1 Nodosilinea sp. LEGE 07088 | reverse complement strand
AGAAGCTAGAGAATCACATCGGTGCGATCTGGATGTTCATCCATGACTACAATCGCCAAGTCAGACAGAAGTTGGCAGAACGGGAAGAGTCCATCTTTTCCTCTGTCCTTTACTAAAATGTACTACCCTTTTTTGAACTATCGACGTAGCCTAAAATTCGTTAGATAAAGAGATATCCAAAGACAATCATGGCCAGGCTAGCGACTGATAAAAAGAACCAAGATAGCCCCGCCAGATAGAGCGGCTTCACCCCCAGCCGAGCCAGGTTAGATAGATTGGTCTCTAGCCCCATCGCCACCAGCGCCATGCAGAGCAGCCACTGATTGCCGCTGAGCACCACAGCTTTGATGGGGGTTGCAATCAGACCGAGGCTATTGACCACAACTAAAAGGCCAAAAAACACCACGAACCAGGGAATCGGAATCGATGCCCGCCGTGGTTGCTGGGAATGGCGAGTTTGCCAGCCCAGGCTAACCATAATCGGTACCACCAGCAGCACTCGCGATAGCTTGGTGACGGTGGCCAATTCGCCGCTCAGATCGCCCTTTTGAAAGGCGGTGGCAATCACCTGGGCCACTTCGTGCACCGAGGCACCGCACCAGATACCAAAGGCCTGGGGGCTGAGCTGCATCAGGGTGCCCAGCAGCGGATAGGTGAGCATCGCCAGGGTGCCAAAGCCGGTAATGGTGGCGATCGCGTAGGCCATATCCTCCTCAGAGCCCTCGACTACGGTGTTGGTGGCCACCACCGCCGAGGCACCGCAAATCGAGGTGCCCGCTGCAATCAGCTGGGTCAACCGGGCATTGATACCCAGCCGTTGCCCCAGCCAGCAGGTGAGGTAAAAGGTAGCGATGGTGCCGATCGTAACTATCCCCAGCCCCCAGGGGCCCACGGCCATCACCTCTGCCAAACTGAGCCGCAGCCCCAGCAAAATTACCGCCAGCCGCAGCACCCGCTTCATCGCAAATTTGATGCCGGGGCTATAGGCGTGAGGCACCTGGCCCCACTGCCGCCAACCAATACCCAACAGCACGGCCAGCAACAGCGGGTTGAGGGTCTCCAGGCCAATGACCCAACCCAACCCAATCGCCAGCCCAGCCATCAGCGTCGTCAGCAACAGCCCCGGCACAATGGCCAGGCTCTGGGTTTTCCAATCAGCCGAAACCGTTCCCAGGGAGGGTTTCCCTGGGTCAGACTGAGACGATAATTTCATGGTTACACCTTGTATAGGGAGAAGGAATATCGGGCAGCACCGCGACTGTTAGCAATAGCCCCATCGCCATGCGAGGCCAGGGCACGTCATCAACCCGCTTAAGTCAGCGTTGCCCGACGGCTCACCCAAACGCAGGTATTAGAAGAAAAAATCAACTATCCCCAAACTCAGCCGCCACGTTCTGGTCGCCATGGCGCTCTCCATGGGTGTCAACATGAGGAAAGGATTCCTGCAATGACTGGTCAAGTCAGGAGTGAGGTTGTAGCAGGAATCCGGAAAAAATTGAGGGCGGTTGAAGGGGTTTTGCATCCAAAACTCCTCCCCTGGTCTTCCCTCATCAGCACACCGTGGTCAGGGGCTCCACCGCCGCCACGCCAAAGGTGGTGTTTAGGCCCAACGCAATCTGGCCAAAGATTTGGCTCAGGGGGGCGTCGGGCAGCTTGAGCGGCAGCGGCACGCCGGCATCGCCCTGATTGCAAATTCGGGGGTCAATCGGCACCTGGCCCCACAGGGGCACCGACAGTTCGCTAGCGATTTGCGCGCCGCCGCCGCTGCCAAATATGGGCGTGGGTTCGCCGCAGTGACCACAGAGCAGATAGCTCATATTCTCGACCAGGCCCAGCACCGGCACCCCCACCTGGCGAAACATATGCACACTGCGGCGCACGTCAGAAACCGCCACCTGCTGCGGCGTGGTCACCATCACCACGCCGCCAATGGGGCTTTCTTGCACGATGGTGATCTGGGCATCGCCAGTGCCGGGGGGTAGGTCAATCAGCAGGTAGTCGAGCTCGCCCCAGTCCACCTCATGAATGAATTGGGTGATGATTTTGTGCATCACTGGCCCCCGCCAGGCTAGGGGATGATCGGGCTCGGCCAGCAGCCCCACCGACATCAGCTTGATACCGTGGGCCTCTAGGGGCACAAACCGCTGCCCGGCGGGGGTATCGACTAGCTCTACCGCAGCCTGGCCCA
This sequence comes from Nodosilinea sp. LEGE 07088, assembly GCF_015207395.1. Lineage (GTDB taxonomy): Bacteria > Cyanobacteriota > Cyanobacteriia > Phormidesmidales > Phormidesmidaceae > Nodosilinea. Next base: position 10,320 of record NZ_JADEWX010000170.1, on the reverse strand, counting down.
AGCCCAGCATTTGCGGCACATTGGGGCCGTAGATATCGGCATCGAGGAGGCCCACTTTGGCCCCAGTTTTGACCAGCGCGGCCGCCAGATTAACGGCAGTGGTCGATTTGCCCACCCCACCCTTACCGCTCGACACCGCCAGCGTGGTGCGCACCCCCGGAATGGTGCAGAGCTGGGCGTAGGCCTTTTTGCACCAGGGCAGCTGCGCCAGGGTGGCCTGCACCAGGTCTTGCAGATCGAGCTGATGACAGCCCACGTAGAGCCGCAGATAGACATAGTCATCGACCACCTGCAAATTGCGCACCATGCCCAGGCTGACTAAATCGTTGCCGAGGGTGGGCTCGCGCAGGGTTTTGAGCTGGGCGATCACCGCCTGCTTGCGGCTGATTGCTTCAGGGCTAGGGGCGACGTCTTCAGCGGGGGCCGCAGCGGCGCGGTGAAAGGGGGAGGCATGGCTAGACATTGGAGGTTTCTGGCAGAGACTTCTGAATCGCGTCAATGGCCCGCTGGGAAAAAATCCGCACGTCCATATCGGGGTCGTTGAGGGTCTGTTGCAGGGCGGGCAGGGCCTCGGCTTGAGCCAGCTTGCCCAGGGCGGTGGCGGCATCGCGGCGCACGTCAGAATACTCATCGGCCAGCGCTTTGATCAGCACGGGTAGCGCGCGCTCGTCAGCGGTTTTTTGCAGGGCGCGGGCGGTAAACTTGCGCACCTGCCACTCAGGGTCGCCCATGGCCGCTATCAACGCCGCGATCGCCGCCGGATTGGCCAACAGATCCAGCGACTGGGCCGCATTGCGCCGCACCTGCCAATCGGCATCGCTGGTGAGCAGTTCGCACAGCAGCGGTACCACCTCGGCGTCGCTCAGGTGGCCCAGGGTCAGCGCTGTCGCCCGCCGCACCGATGCGTTAGCATCCTGGGCGAGGGCCAGGGCCGGTTCGCAGCGCACCACCTGGTTGAGGTAGCGCAGGGTAATCACCGCCGCCTCTCGCAGGGTGGGGTTTTCTGACTCAAAGAAGGGCAAGACAAACGGTAGCGCCTGGGCATCGTGAATCTTGCGCAGCAGCACCAGCACGTTGAGCTGGGCGTAGGTATTGCCCACCTGCAAAACATCCAGCAGCTTCATCAGGTCGTTGGTGGAGACCAGTTCCTTCAGGGCTGAGAGCGCTTCATCGCGCACGTTCGCGTGGGGCGAGCTGAGACATTCGATCAGCGGAGGAATGGCAACCGGGTTGGCAAACTCCCATAGGGTAGTGACGGCAATTTCTTGCACCGTCGGGTTTTCTTCGTTGTAGAGCACCCCAATCAAGGGCTCGATCGCATCTTCATCGCCCAGGTGTTGCAGGGTTTTGACCGCCACCAGGCGATCGTCTAGCTGGGGCGATCGCAGCATCTCAACCCACTGAGCGACTTCAGGATCCATATCGGTGTTGTGCATGGTTTGGAGTTTCCTAATGACAGCAGGGATAGGAGGTGGGGGAGCAGTGGAGCAGGGGGGCAGGGGAGCGACGGCAGAGAGATGGTTGACTTACCTTCTTGTTAGGGTGTTGCATCGATGGTTGATGTTGCCCCTCTGCTCCCTAGCTCCCTAGCCCCCCTGCATTTCCTCACCTCAGCAAGAACGGAATCTGCACCGTAATCGCCCCGGTAGGGCATTCCTGCTCGCAGGGCAGGCAAAACCAGCACTCGTCGTACTTCATGTAGGCTTTGCCGGTTTCGGGGTTTTTCACCAGTACATCGAGGGGGCAGACCTCAATGCAGGCCACGCACTTTTCTAGGCATTTCGATTCATCAACGATTACCGGTACGTCAACGCGTTGGGAGGTTAGAGCCATGAAAAATTCCTTCAGGTCAATGGTCAGGGATCGGGGTTTCGGAGGGGCACAAGGTGGTGCACCCTCACTGGAAATGTTCTTTAGCCAAGTTTTCCAGAGAACAGTGATTTGAAGTTGAGCGGTAGGTTGGGTGTAGCGATAGCGGAACCCAACACCAGGGAATTTAGGTTGGGTTGCACTTCGTTTCACTGCACTTCCTTTTTCACCATAGGGACAACCTACGGGGTTACCGGGTCAGCTAGGGGAGACGGTGGGCGGTGCCCACCCTACCGCACGGCAACGTCGTAAACTTCCTCGATCAGATCGACATCGACGATATAGGGCTCGACCGGGCGCTTAAACAGCTCCATGTGGCCCGCTCCATCCTTCTTCAGGTTGACGTGGCAGAACCATTCCTCGTTATTTTTTTCGGGATAGTCGAGGCGGTAGTGGTACAGGCCCCAGCGGGTTTCTTTGCGGTAGAGTGAGGCGCGGGCCGCCATTTCGGCACAGTCGCGGATGAAGTGCACTTCCATGCAGCGCATCAGCTCGTGGGGGTCGCGGGCGCCCATCAGGTTGAGGGTCTCTTCGTAGGCAACAAACTTTTGCAGGCCGATGTCCATCTTGTTGGGGGACTTGGGCGGTTGCAGATAGTCGTTCACCAGGCGACGCAGCTTGTACTCAATCTGGGTATGGGGTACGCCTTCGGGCTGCTCCATGGGCGCATAAATTCGGGCCTGCTCAGCGGCCAAAAAGTCGGCATCGGGCTCGACGTGCTCCAGGTCGCGCAGGTAGTCCATGGCGTTTTCGCCCGCGATGCGACCATAGACAAAGGCACCAATCATGTAGTTATGGGGCACGCTGGCCATGTCGCCAGCGGCATAGAGGCCCGGCACCGTCGTTTCAGCCCGTTCATTCACCCATACCCCTGAGGCGCTGTGGCCGCTACACAGGCCGATTTCGGAGATATTCATCTCGACGCCGTGGGTGCGGTAGTTTTCGCCGCGTCCCTCGTGGAAACGGCCCCGGCTGGGCCGTTCGTTGTCCCAAAGAATGGTCTCGATCTCGTTGATGGTGTCGTCGTCGAGGTGGTACATCTTCAGGTGTACGGGCCCTTTGCCAGAGTTGAGCTCTTTGTAGACCTCCAGCATCATCTGGCCGCTCCAGTAGTCACAGTTGATGAAGCGGTGGCCCTCGGCGTTGGCAGTGTAGGCGCCAAAGGGGCTGGCCACGTAGGCGCAGGCGGGGCCGTTGTAGTCTTTGATCAGCGGGTTGATCTGAAAGCACTCGATGTTGGTCAGCTCGGCCCCGGCATGGTAGGCCATGGCGTAGCCGTCGCCCGCGTTGGTGGGGTTTTCGTAGGTGCCGTAGAGGTAGCCCGAGGCGGGTAAACCCAGGCGACCGCAGGCCCCGGTGCAGAGCACTACAGCTTTGGCCTGAATCACCACAAAATCGCCGCTGCGCACGTCAAGGCCCACGGCCCCGGTGACACGACCATTTTGCACCATGACGCGGGTGGCCATCACCCGATTGGTAACGTTGACCTTATGGCGCTTGACCTGGCGAGCGAGGATTTTCTTCAGATCCTTACCCTCGGGCATGGGCAGCACGTACTTGCCGACCCGGTGCACCTGCTTCAGGTCGTAGTTGCCCTCGTGGTCTTTTTGAAACTTAACCCCCCAGCTCTCCAGCTCTTGAATCACGCTGAACCCAAGCCGCCCGGTTTCGTAGACGGCTTTTTGGTTGACAATGCCGTCGTTGGCGATGGTGATTTCGCGCACGTACTGCTCTGGGGTAGAGTTACCGGGAATAACAGCGGTGTTGACGCCGTCCATACCCATGGCGATCGCGCCACTGCGGCGAATATTCGCCTTCTCCAAAATCAGCACGTCGCTCTCGGGGCTGGCCTGCTTCGCCTTAATGGCGGCCATGGTTCCAGCGGTGCCACCGCCGACGACTAGGAAATCAGTTTTAAGATACTGAATGTTCACTCAACCACGTCCTTGGTTTAAACGGCAGTGAAATCAAATTATCGAACTAGCTAAATGCTTGAAATTCACAGCTAGTCCTTGGCTCTGAAGCCTTGCAATCAGCAGTTTAAAGGAGCCTGCCAAAGTCAATCAACATGGTTTGTAGCAATGAACACGGTTTATCCATCACACCCTTCTATAAACTCATAAAATATACAAATAAGATTCGCCAAACAGTTTACTCAAGTTACCCAAAGTACTTCATAAAAAAAATTGAACGGTCAAGGTGTATCTTTACTAGGGTCTAATAAGATTAGTTAGACTGGACGTGAGAATTAACCTTTAAGGCCAACTTAAAAAATACTTTAGGCGGGTAATCTGAATGGAAATCTACCAGTTAAAAGTATTCCTAGAAGTAGCTCGCTGCCTCAGCTTTACCGAGGCAGCTGACACGCTCAACCTCACCCAGCCAGCGGTGAGTGCAAAGATTAAAGCGTTGGAAAACAATCTCGAAACCCCTCTATTTCGTCGCCTAGGGCGGCGCATAGAGCTGACCCAGGCAGGCGAGTACCTGCTCGAAGAAGGCCCAAATCTGGTCGATTTGGAGAGTCGCCTCAGGGCTGAGGTCGATGAGATTAAGCAGGGAAAATTTAGCCATCTGACCGTTGGCTGCATGCCCGATATTCTAGGGCACTGGTTACCATCTGTACTGTACGAATATCGCCGTGTCCACGCTGATATTCAAACCCGATGCATGCAGTTTAATACCGTCGAGTCGCTATATCGTGCGATTAAGACTGGCGAGGTCGATGTCGCCATATCAGATCTCAGTTTTTCAGCCTTTGACGAAATTTCAGAACTCGCCATTGGCTCCGTTCACTACTCATTAGTGGTATCTAGCAGTCATCATCTCGCCCAAAGCTCTTGGCTAAGTCTCAAAGAGTTAACCGATCAGGCTTGGGTACTGCCTCCGGATGGCCTGCCGGGCCGCATTATGCTGCAAAAGCGCATGCAGGAACTGGGGCTAAAGTTAAACGATTTTGCCCAGGTTGAAGTCGTTGATACGTCAAGTTTGATCCGCACCTATTTGCTCCAGGGGCACTACCTGGGGTTTGCTTCTGACTTTGAATTTCAGGTCGAGTGCGCGGCCGGGTTACTGCGCCGGATTCCCCTCGAAGAGTTTGCCCTGGGTACACCCCTGTTTTTGCTGATGGCCAAACGGCTAGGACGGGCCCTAGGTCTGGAGGGGCATCCCCCAGGTCGCAGCAGTATCGGCATAGAGCCCTTGCGGCAGTTTGTGGCGATGGTGCAGCAGCAGCCCGGCGTCGGCCAAAGTTTCATGTCTCGACAGCGGCCATCTGCCCCAGTGACCCTGCCAGCGACTGTGGAGCAGCCCAGTCCCCAGGCACCCCGATTTCAGGCCCCTAACTTTTTGGTGCGGGCTGGGGCCGCTAGCGGTACCGAAACCATTGCGCTGACAATCGGCACCCAAAACCGCACAATTCAAACCGTCACGGCTGGGCTGATTATTCAGCGGCTCAGCTTACTAGAGCATTTTTTGCCCCGTGAGGGCCGCTACGGTGGTGTGCAGTACCGCATCCAATGGGCCGACTACAATTCTGGAGCACCCATTGTTGCCGGGCTAGAAGCCCAAAAAATTGACATTGGGGTGCTGGGCGACTACCCCCTGTTGCTCAGTGCCGCATCGACCTCCGGCACTCCGGCAGGCACTCGCCTGATTAGCTTTGTGGCCAGCAACCTGGATGGCACTGGCAACGACATTATCGTGCCCGAGCACTCGGCCCTTGGCTGTATCGACGATCTAGCGGGTCGAGTAATTGCGGTGCCCTTTGGCTCGGCGGCCCACGGCATGGTGATGCGATCGCTCCATCACCGGCACATTCTGGGTGATGTCACCCTGGCCGCTCTCGACGATGTCAATTCTCAGCGATCGGGCCGCAACGCCGCCATCGATGGCTACGCCTACTTTGCCCCCTTCCACGAAATCGCCAGACACCGGGGCCAGTTTCGCCGTCTGCTGTCCGAAAATCTCGACGGCCTGCCAACCTTCCACGGGGTAGTCATTCGGGAAGCCTTGGCCGAACAGTACCCAGAAATTGCGGTGGCCTATCTGCGGGCGCTATTAGCCGCTCAATATTGGTATACCACCCAGCCCATGGCCACGACCCTGGTCAGCCGCTGGGTGAATATGGATGCCGCCATTGTGGCCAAAACCCTGCGCTCTAGCGCCAGTGACCCGGCGACTGTGGTCTACATGCCCGAAACCCAGCTGCGTACCGACTGGCTGCAGGCTCATATTCACCAGATCGGGGAGATTGCCGGACAAGAGCACCTGGGTCAGATCAACCTCGATCGCTGGATGCAGCCCGAGTTTTTGGCCAAGGCCGTCGCCCTAATCTAAAACGCGGCTTTGATAGGCCGGATGATGCAAATTAGCGATGATTCGACAGTAAAGTCCCCGAGATGCTAGAGCTTGGTATAACTGAAGTCGGCTAGCCTCATTCATTTTTAGCAAAAATGTGGTGGTACGCCCAATGGCGGTTAAGCCTCTAAATATACTGCCCGATCGCGATTAACCCTGCTCGCTCTTGCACCCGATCGGGATGGTTGAACTGAAGAATCAGGACGGTAACTCTGCCTTCTGCGGTTTGGGGAATGATGGTAGCGTCTGAGAGGGTGAAGTGATCCTGCCAGGTCTGTGTTCTGGGATGAAAGAAGGGCGCGAGTTGGTTGGTTTCTGGGTCGATAGAGCCGAGGTCAGTGCCTTTGGCGCGGTTGCAGTAGGGGCAAGCTAGGGCAAGGTTTTCGAGGGTCGTGGTGCCACCATGCTTTTCAGAAATGATGTGTTCCATCTCAAAGGCAAGGAGGGTAACGCTCTGGGGAAAGCGGCAATATTCGCAGCGACTTTTGGCCTGTTCAATGACTTGCTTGCGTAGGGCAGCGGGCACATAGGTACTCATGATGTCTGAAGCTGTTCCAAGGCATGGGTTTTAGCCAAACGCACTAGATGCTCTAAGGTCAGGTAGCGCTCTAGTTCAGCTTCACCCTTTGCAGAAAGGACTCCTGTCTTGCTTTGAGCTAGCAGATCGCTGACCCGTGCTTGGAATTCTGGAGAAGAACGAATGGCGAGAATTTGTTCGGGGGTGGGTTGGCTGGCAAGAAGAAGAATGATGTCCTGCTCGTCAAGGAAATTAGCGGATCGTTGTTGAGTTTCTAACTCCTGTAAACCCAGCTCTAGCACCTGTGGCAGTTGGGTTTGAAACTGCTGAAGTCGTTTGGCAAGGTCGTCGGGGATATCGATGGTAATTTGTGCCATAGCGGTTTAAGGAGTTGAAGGGGTGATTAGATCATATGCCAGGGCAATAGCTTCAGATTCGCCTTGATGCCAATCGCGCTGCAAAAGATTCACGAATGCTGTGTTTTTCACTGCCTGGGAAATTAGCCACCCCTAATTGGTGGCGGCTTGTAGACCACGAGAACTGGGCAGATCTTCATTATTGGCGGTGGTCAAGGTTAGCCAGCTCACGGGCTTTGCCGAAGGACAGCAACTCTTGGGCATCAAGGGCAACGGCTAGTACCGAAAGGTAGAAGTAAGAAGGTAGAAGGCAGAACGGGAACCCCAGGTCTCATAAGGGTTTCCGCGTGAGTAAGATGAAGTGGTGAGGAATGCAGTTGATCCGCTAATTCTTTGGTTTGTTTAACAACGCTTGAATAATACGATGGGAGACACGAAAGTTTGTTTTTTGCAACTGCGCGATCGCATCTGCAAGCTCGACTAAACCTTGACGCGCAGCATCATCCAGGATGCCAAGAGTACCGATAACAGGAAGTCCCCGATCGCTAGCCATCCGTCTTCCTAATCTTTCATCGATGCTCAGAAGATAGTTGATCGGTGAAGTATCGGCAACGACGATCATGGGGTGCTATTGGTAGCCTGTGCCCCGAGTTGGCGGCGGGTTTCACGATCGCCCTTTAAATCCGCCTTGTCGTAGTGTAAATCAGTATTATGCTGTTGCAAAAACGCATCTACTGCTGGCCCGCGCTCCGAAAGACCAGCGTGCGGTAGGGGATGGTCTAGCCAAACGGGGGCAAAATGTGTCGCTGTCTATGCCCCTCACGGCGAAGGATGAGCGGAACTCTTGGCAGACTATCGAACTCGTTTTGGGAGGGATCAGTAGTGGAATAGCGGAAACGCATGACAACTAAGCCTGATCCGCTGACTCTAAAGCTTGCATTAACATAGCGCCAACCCCAAAGCTGTTGTAGGGGGTCGGCAAATCATAGGTTTTGAAGGGTTCTAAGGGCGAGATATCCTCTGCTGCCTCTAGATCCTCTGCCAAAATCCGAATCAGTTTCAGCTTCTCGACGATGGAGAGTTGGTGGACAGCGGGAAGAAGCTCAGACAGATTCATACAGAAATCTTCCAATTGAGAGAGCTACAGCATAATTTTAATCTGATAAAGCCAAGTATCACAATCACCGCGAGGCCAACGCGCCGCCGCAGGCACAAACTGATTCTAAGAAACGCCACTTAACAATTAGCGTGCATTGATTTGTTAGAGTGCTTCTTTCCATCTACGACTAAACTCAAGGAAAAGAACTGGCTAGTTCTTACCTATCGTATTTACACAATGCCTTACTCATATTCCCCCTGATTGCATCTGTCGGTATCCTGTTTGGCTCCTATCCTATGTGTACTAATATTCCAGGGCCGTTTCATTCTAAATTACAGTTTTTGCGAGTTCATAAGGATACGTGGTCTTAGGCTTCCGATTCATATGATGACGATAGCTGAAAGCCTGAGAATTCGTTGACTAAATCTAGAATGAAATGACCCTGTTCGAATATCCGTTGCATTTGAGTTATTAGCTTGCAGTTGGTCACGCCGCAACTTCAGTGATTTGCACTGTGCGCCCGCTTGGGTCAGTGACATTAACCCAACGCCCCCATTCTGATTCTTTCGGTGCGGTCTTTGGCTCGATGCCCAATTCGTGCAACTCCGCCAAAGTCCTTTTAAGTGATACAACCTTAAACCCCAACATCGTTGTATGCGTACTCGATCCTTGATGCGAGCTGGCTTTGCTTGGATACAACTCCAAAACCAAGCCGCCAAAATCGTATGAATAATGAACTGGGCCGGAACCATGTTGCTCTTGAATAAACGCAACGCCAAGCGCACGATAAAACGACAACGATGCTTCAATGTCGCCTGCACGAATGACGATGAGCGAAAGTGCGGTTGATTCCATGCTCTTTATTATCACGCATCTTGAATGTAACGGCATGCGACCAAGCCGCGCGTTGCAAGCTAACGACCAAGTTGAGCGGCGACAGACAAGACCGAAACGAAGCAACAAATCTTCATTCGCCGATCCAACGACGTGTTATCCTGCGGTCGCTACAAGCTCAGAGTGTGTTTCAATGCTTCATCAATTTCTGCTGTTGGCAATGAGCCAATCACGCGATGAATCGCTGATATTACAATCGTTGCCAGATTATCAGTCATCACAACTGAGTCTGTAAGCAAACCTGACTGTTGCCCCTCAAGAGAATTTAGCAAAATTGTGACACGACTGGGATGTCCTGCCCGAAACATTTGGCTGGTAATCATAGCAACAATGACTTGGGGCAGTCCTGTCTGCAAGTCATCGGCTTGCACGATCAAGGCGGGACGTGTCTTCGCAGAACTCAGGTTGGAATTTGGAAAGAGCACTAGAGCAACATCACCTCGATTAACAGTTGGCTTTGGCTGCGTCATAGTTGTCATAAACACTCATTTCAGGGCTATTCCAATCGTCTGAGAAGGTAGCTAGACTGACGCGTAGAGCTTTAGCCTGCTCTCTGTCAATTCCTTGAGATGCTAAATCAATATCATTCGATTTCACGAAGGTAACAATTACACAAGTTCCTTCAGGTACGTTATTGGGATTTTCCGTAAGTTCTATACGACCATTGCGGTAAACTCCTTCAACACTTATTAGCATGTTCCCTCCTTAAAACTTAGGCCTAACAGAATTATAACTTTAACAAGAACTCACTTTTGAATTCCTTGAGTAATGTCGCCAACAGTTAAATCCTCTTCGACTTTCACCCCTTGAAGGAAAGATAATGCTTGACTATCTTTTTCTTCAAAACTAAGCCATTTAGAAACTAATTCAGCTATCACTTCAGAAAAGGGAACTATGAATCGAAATAATGCTAGTAGCAGAGCTAACTTGACTACCCCCGCAACAATTTCACTAAAAGGAGATAAGGAAAAGATCGAAAAAATCGGAGGGATGACCAAATACATAATTAATAAGCTTAAAAATCGTGCAACTTGATCTCTTTCACTCAATGTTTTTGTTGCAGATCTAGAAACGAATTCAACATCACCATGTTCATTGTATGGTAACCGTCCCAGGAATTTAACGAAGGTTTAGGGATTTTGGGTCAGGAGACTCGGTAAGGTAAAACGATGAGCGACGAGATCGAGATAGCCGGAATCCGCGTTCCTAAGGCCGACTGGGAGGCGACC
>NZ_JADEWX010000370.1 GCF_015207395.1 Nodosilinea sp. LEGE 07088 | reverse complement strand
GGGCGCATCCAGAGGTTGGGGGAGTAGGCCAAAAAAGAGGGTGCAGGGAAAATAGTCTTTGCACCCAACACAAATATTGATCATGAGCATAGCGCTCCAACTGAAGCATTGGCTAGAGCACCCCGACCCCCAAGCCTGTCTAGCCGAGTTGACAACCGCCAGAACTCTCCCAGGGCTGGTGATAGCGGCCTTACACCTTGGCTTGATGGTAGCCTGCTGGCTACTAGAGACAGAGCTAACGCGTCGAGCCAAAGCACCCCAGGCGTGGCCAAACTGTCCCCACTGTGGGAGTCGGCTGCACTCGAAAGGGTATCAGCGGCGGCAGATACAGACCTTGGTTGGTGCGATTGCCTGAAAGCGACGGGTGGGTCGCTGTCCTCGGGGATGCCCCGAGAGCCAGCGGGTGCCGCTCGACGAGGCGTTGGGCATTGCGCCCTATCAGCAGAGCAGCGAGGAATTGGTGCGCTTGGGGTGTCTGCTGAGCGTGATGATGCCTTACGCCCAGGCCAGTGAGGTGCTGCGACAGTGGAGTGGGCTGTCGGTCAGCGCATCTAGCCTGTGGAACTGGGTGCAGCAGGTGGGGCAACGAGCCGAGGCGGCTCTGGCAAAAGCCTTGGACGCTCAAGCCTCAGGCCAGACCATGACCCCTGAGCCTATCGATGAGGTGTTGGCGGCCCTGCCCTTGGCGATTGGAGCGGATGGAGTCATGGTGCCGTTTCGGCCGACCCCAAAGACGCCCGTGGGACAGGTTCAGTGGCGGGAGGTGAAAGTGGGCATTCTGGCCCGCCTTGGCACCCGGGTCACCCGGGCCGGGGAGCGTGTCCCCCAACTGCTGAGACGCCGACTGGTAGCGGTGTTGGGCACCATTGAGGCGTTCATCCCGCCTCTGCAACTTGAATCAACCCGCCAGGGCGTGGACACCGCCCCGCTCGTCGTCTGGCTGAGCGATGGTGGACGTGGCTTTTGGCGAGTCTACCGCACCTGTTTTGCCTCGGCGGTGGCCGTCCTCGATTTCTTCCATGCTGCCAGTCATCTGGCTCGGGCCACTCAGGCGCTCTTCGGCACTCTGAATTCCGCTGAGGCACAGGCCTGGTTCCGCCGCTGGCGACACCTGCTGCGCCATGGCCAGGCCTACCGGGTCCGGCAGACGTTGACCCAGTTGATTCACCTGCCGGGGTGGTCTACCGCTGCCTTCGCCACGCTGTTACAGGTACAGGCCTACTTCCAGCGCCACCACCAGCACACTCGCTATCAAACGTTTGACCGTTTGGGACTGCCGTTGGGCTCAGGCATGGTAGAAAGTGCCTGTAAATGGCTCATTCAGCAGCGCTTCAAGGGCGTCGGGATGCGCTGGAGTGAAGATGGCTTTAACCATCTCCTCTTGCTCAGGCTGGCTTGGGCCAATGACCGCTTTGATGACCTCTTTCCCTCGGTTCCAAAGTCGCTGACTGACTCTTCCCCTAACCTTTAGATACGCCC
>NZ_JADEWX010000169.1 GCF_015207395.1 Nodosilinea sp. LEGE 07088 | reverse complement strand
GCCCTGGGTTACAGAGGTGATCGTCACGGTTGAACCGGCCAACTTACCAGCACAACCCACCGGCCCAATCATCGCCGAAACCATATAGGTCAAGGCTTTGAGGAAAATTTGAAAATTTTTCATCCAAATTGAAACCTCATTCGTATTGATAGTCAGATAGACCAATGCTGATTGATCCGAGGAGGTTTACGTGATTTCTGGAAAACAAAGTACCCAGGTAGTCTGGGCAAAGCTTGTGTACCCATCACAGCATTTTCCTGGTGATGGGCACGGGCAAAGCCCTTTGCCCATCACTACGCCCAGGGGAAGTTCTTTCTAAGAAATCTCCTTACGTTAGATGTTGTCAAGGTTGAGGCTAGAGATGCTGGCTCTGTGCCAGCCACAGAGATGGACTGTCTAATCATTGCAACAGGCCATCCGACAAGCTCTTAAAAAAAACTCATCCGATCTTGAACATTATTCGTATCTATCATGGGCCATTAACGACGTTCTTAATAAGCTTGCTTCATACAGCTCTGTGTCATTGATGCACTTACAGCAGAACGTCAACTGTTGGTCTATTTTTGAGTCCTTGATTTCATAAAAATTGCTCGCAAAGATCATCCTGATCAAATATCAGGAACACTTGAGCGTGCCATTTTTTTGAAGATTTTTCAGTCTCCTAAAACTAAAATTAAATCCAAAAATAAATTTCCATCTATTTTCCGGAATTCCCAAACTGAAGATAGAAGTAATCCCATACATGACTCTTGAGTTGCCTGAAAACTACTGAAGAGGACACCAATTTGATTTAAATCATGTCCAATTTTTGATTTGGATTCTTTCCAAAGACTGAATTTTGACGCAGTCCAAGCTCAAACGCTAATCACTCACAATAGGAGAAAACCCATGACTGTTCAGCCTAAATATCATTGGCAGTTTAATAAAAAACAAAGCACAAGAGCAGTGGATACCGTAAGCGGTGAAGATGAAATTGGGCTGATGGCTACCAATGGTGCCGCCATTATCTCCCCACAGGATGTTAAAGAGCTATCTCGGCTCTCGAAACGTTTTCAAAAGCTACGGATCTTCGGCAATACAGGCGTTAAGCGATGTCTGAGTTATTGCTTATCGTTAGCGAGTGTATTGGCCATTTCAGCTGAAGCGATCGCGCAGCCTCTCCCTGGGGGAAGCGTCATCCCAGTTTCTGCCGATGAGATTGCTCAAACTCAGGCTGAGCCAGCCCAGACCGCTCAGGCCTCCACCCCAGAAACCATCCCAACAGAGACAGGAGCGGCTGCACTCCGTCTGCAACCCTTCTTCAATCTCAACTATAACGAAGGGGGTGGCTTTACGGGCTTTGGTAGCTTTGGTGGTTTTCTCCCTTTGTTTCAAACACCGGGGCAAAATGTCACCTTTATTGATGGCCGGGTGAGTGTAGATAACACCGGCAACTTTGGCGGGGGCTTGCAAGCTGGCTACCGAGCCCTGCTAAATGAGAGCACCATATGGGGTGCCTATGCTGGGCTAGATGCTCGCAGTACGGGCGATCGCACCTTTACCCAGGCGGGCGTTGGCACTGAGCTACTGGGAGAGAACTGGGACGTAACGCTCAATGCCAACCTTCCCTTGGGTAATGCTCGTCAGGTCGTTGCCACCGAGACCCAGGTCGTAAACCCTCAGTTTGTCGGTAATCAATTGTTGTTGGATGAGCAGCGAATTGACCAGATCCAAGCTGCCCTGACCACCGTGTCCCTCGACGGTGGCCTGGAACTGTTCGACTTTGGTGAAGGGAGCAGCTTGTGGGGGCGAGGCGGTGTGTATTATCTGGGTGGAGAAGCCTCTCAAGAGAGTTTAGGTGTTCGAGCCTCGCTGGACTATCGCGTTCAAAACAACTTGCGCTTTGGGCTAGGCATACAACATGACGGGGTGTTTGGCACGAATGCGATCTTTTCAGTGAGTGCGTTGTTAGGCGCCCCAGCACAACGTCCAGCCGATACGGAAGAGAATTCGCAAGCGCGGCTGTGGGCCAGAGCAGGAGAACCCATTGCGCGGACCAACACTGTTTTGGTCGAGGAACAAACGGATGTTTCGATCCTCCAAGCTGGCATTATTGCGATCAACCCAGATACGAACCAGGCGTTTGTCTTCCGTCATGTCGATCCTGCCGCCAACGGCGCAGTGAACGGTGCCGCTAACGATGCAGTGAATGGACTGCTAGCAGAAGAGATTAACCTGGAGGCTACCTTTGAAGATCCTGTCAATACCATTGCTGAGGCTGCCAATATTGCCACCGCCAACGCCGACAACATTATTTTTGTGCAGGCAGGTGATGCAGGTGGTGCCTTTACCCTGCCAGATGGGGTACAAGTGCGCTCAGTGGGGCCGACCCAACGGTTAAATACTCAGTTTGGGGAAGTGACATTGCCAGGCTCTGGCAGCGGCAACTTACCGACCGTCAGCGGCACTGCAACGATTGGCAACAACACATTGGTCTCGGGCTTAGCGATAAACCCGGCTGGGGCAGATGGCATTGTGGCAAATGGTGAGGGTATTGCGATTGAAGACAACACAATTACCAATGCCAATGTAGGGATTAACCTGCCCGATATTGATGGCACGGTGGCGATTGTACGCAATCAAATCTCGAATACAACTAACGATGGCATCTTCTTTGGTGACATTAACGGAACCGATAATGCCACAGTGACCGTCGCCAATAATACCTTGAACACCATTGGTGCAGATGGCATTGAATTTGACCTCATTGAGGGAGACGCGATCGCCAATATCACGGTGGCCAACAATCAAATTACCGATGCTCAATTCGACAGTATTTTCTTTGATGACATTGAGGCCAATGCAGTTGCCACGATTACGGTCTCAGACAATGTGATTGTGGCACCAAATGTGGATCCAAATGTCGCAGGGGGGGATGGTATAGAAATTGACAATATTGAAAATAATGCCAATGCCACGATTACCGTCACCAACAATCAAATTAGCAATGTCGCCTTTGAGGGGATTGAGTTTGGTGACATTGAAAATGATGCGATCGCAACGATTACCGTTGCCAACAATCAAATTATCAGTAATGAGACAGGGATTGAGTTTGACAGCATTGAAAACCGCGCTAACGCGGCCATTACTGTGACCGGCAATACGATTACGGTTGCTAATGAAGAAGGCATTCTCTTTGATGATATTGAAAACGATACCGTATCTAATATCACCATCGCGGAGAACAACATCCTTAACGCGGCAACAGAAGGCATAGAATTTGACGTTATTGAAGATAATGCCAATGCCACTATTAATATCGTCAACAATCAAATCTCAAACGTCGGGCAAGAGGGCATTTTCTTTAATGACATTCAAGAAAATGCCACGGCGGATATTACAGTGACGGGTAATACCATCACCAATGCCGGTGATGGTGGGATTGAACTCACCTTAATTGAAGACAATGCCAACGTCACTGCGACTGTGACCGACAATACGGTTGCTGATGTAGGCGCTGATGGTATTGTCATCAACATCATTGAAGACGCTGATGTCACGGCGACTGTGACCAACAATACAATCACCAATCCTGGCGGTGACGCTGTACGAATTGGCCATGCTAACTCTTTGCGGGCAGAAGAGCTTCTATCCGTCGTGGAAGGCAGTAATATCACAACGAATACAGTCGGTGACGAGATTGAAGACATTGAAGATGCTCTTGAAGTTGAAAATACTCTTGATGTCGTTGTAGACACGCCTAGTGTCATTGAAGCGGTTGCCGATGCCGATGTCACTGTAACTGTGAGCGACAATACCATTTCCAACCCTGGGAATGACGGTGTCAGCATTGGGCACACTGCTTCTAATGACCTGTGCCTAGCACTTGATAACAACAGTGTGCTCACCCCTGGTAGCGATGGCTTTGAATTCGTCAGCACTGGGGCCGGTCAGTTTCAAGTGGTTGACCAGGCCAATGTTACCGCCAGAAATTTTGGCACCTTTAACCCCGCCGATATTGCCACCAATGCGGCCTTTGTAGAGGGTACGGCGGGTGTGCCTCCTTGCCCCTAATGACGGGGGAATCCCACTTTTGCAAGTTTGCCCCCCTCATCCCCCAACCCCTTCTCCCTGTAGGAGAAGGGGAGCCAGAACTTCAAAGTCCCTCGCCCTGAGGGAGAGGGATTTAGAGTGTAGACGCGCAGCGGCTTCTCGGTGAGTGGGTTACAGATTGTAGGTTGGGTGGAACAGAGTGAAACCCAACAGGAGCAAGGGTTTTGTTGGGTTACGCTATCGCCAGCTCAACCTACACATGCTAGAAAAATTAGATTTGAACGTGACTGAAGTTCAACCATTAGCCCTATTGTCAACTATTCATAACAGGAGAAATTCCATGACTATTCAGCCTACCTATCACTGGCAATTCAGCGAAAGAAAGGGGACTGCCGCCCGAGATGCGATCGGCGGAGTCGAAGCTCGATTTCACCGTAGTATCTCATGGGACGGACATGGTCGAATTAGCAATGCGGTTAGATTTCCTTCCAGGGAGTCTCGGATTGTTTTTGGCCCTGAGGTGGGTCAGTTTGGCACCAGCGATTTCACTGTGGCATTTGGCATCAAGATTGTGGGCACTGATGGCCAGGACGATCTGGACATCATCGGCAACCGCTCGGTGAAAGGGCATGGTAACTGGTTCTCATTACGACTTCTGGACAAAGGAAGGGTATTAAACTTTGCCGTTGATGAAAACAGCAAAGGCGAGAACCACGCCGTAGCCACAACGCCGCGATTGTCGAACTTATTCGATAAAAAATGGCATCACATCGCCATTGTCAGAGAAGGACGGACGGTAAAGATATACTTCGACGGAACACTGGCAGCGGAAGGTGCATCCAAAACCGGTGTGGCTAACCTTAAAAGCAGCGTTGATGTGAAGTTAGGCCATTACACCAGACATACACCGACCGGCCATTTCGAAGACCTACGGATCTATCACACCGCTCTCAATGCCGCACAGATTCAAGATTTGGTACCGTCTGACAATCGACGGTTGAGTGCGGGTGAAATTGAGTTGGTCGCAATTGATAACGCGGCTGTGCTCCTCAAGCAAGATGTTGCCGATCTCTCGCAGTTTTCGCAACAGTTTCAAAAGCTACGGCTCGGGCCAGACACCGGCGCTACGCTGTATAAAGGAATCAATTATGGGGGCGTGGCGCAAAAGCTTTACGCCGATATTCCAGAAATTCGGTTCACAAAGCTCGGCGACTTTCCCCGCTCTGTGCATATCTGGTCCACAGTCGGAGAGCCCTTTACCGGCAAATGGATTATCAAAGCACCTAATGGTCAGTACCTGAGCAGGCGCGGTGCATCGCTGGTGACCGCACCGCATCGCTTGTTAGACGAACTTTTCACCTTCCATTACAATCCCAATCACGATCGCCCTCAGCTACTTCCGGCTACCGATCAGGAAGGGCTACTGCTGAAGGTTGAAAATGAAGCCGCCGTACTTTTGGTGGACGATTCAGAAAGTCACAAAGAGGCGTTCTCTATCGTCGGCACATCCCTTGACCAATGGCTTCAACTTAGCGAAAACGGCCAGTTTAGCTGGATATCGACCCACGAAGACCGCTCCATTTTCTTCCGCGCGGCCAAACTGGCTGACAACGAGGGACAGGTCGGTGAGCTAGTTCAGGGAGAAGTTGCCCTGTACGAGCATCGAGCCTATCACGGCAGAACCTGGATTCTGTCTGACAGTGAAAACGATGTTGCAGGCAACTACACCAGCTTGAAGAGTTTTCATGGTTTGGATGACCAGGTTTCATCCATTCGAGTCGGGCCAAAAACAGGCGTGACCTTGTTTAGAAATGAAAACAACCAGGTTGCCGATACGAATCGAGAAGAAGGCATTGAGGATATTGTCGAAAATGTTCCCGACTTGAAAGAAAGCCAGGTCGGCGATGAGGCAATTTCCTCAATCCAAGTCTTTACAACAATTGCCCCTGAAGATGTCTTCGCCTCTTACACCACCAAACTGAGTCAGGACTATCGCCTGGTGGGCGATACTCTCGAAGAGTTTTCGGCCTATCGCACCACCCTGCGGTTTGAACCGGGCAGCGTCAGCGAGGTCGAGGTTTCGGCCACCGACCTGACCCAGATTGAAGTCGATGGCACCACTTATGAAATTGATGAGGTGCGATCGGTGACGCTCAAGCCCAATGAACTCAATTTCATCATGATTACCTCTGAGGCCGATGGCCTCAATACGCCGGGTCTCAAGATTCGCACCAGCGAAATGGCGGAAAACGAACAGGTGGTGATTTTTCCTAACCAGGAAGCCCACCAGCAAATTGCTGAGCTGGAGGACGATGCCCTGTGGAATGCCAAGGACGCTCAGGGTAACTTGATTGTCGATCGCAAGGCACACAGCCAGGCGGAAGTTGCCAGTGTCCAAAACACCATCCAGCGGGTGATGGCGACGGTGACCTCTCCCGCCGATGCTCCTGGTCGTAAAGGTGGGAACCAAGGTCAGTCATCAAACCGAGTCGTCTCAGGTGCCGCGATCGACAAGCCCTGGGAACTGAAGCTAACGCCGACTCCTGAAGAGAGCAATGGTCAGCAACTCTCAGCCCAAACCGCTATCCTGAAAAGCCGTGGGCTGGTCTCCGCCTCAGTAGTCGCTAATGGCCCTGGGAATGGCGGCATCCAGGAAGAGTCAGTCAGCCAGGATGACTTTACGCGGCTGCTCAACCAGGCCACCAGCAGTGAAGGGGATCCTATTGCTGAATCCCCTGGCAAAGACACTCAACTGCCGGGTGTGATCGGCTTTGGCGGCACTCAACGGGCATTTGCAGTCAAACGGCTCAGAATCGGTAGACGTCTCAAAAATGCGCTTAAGAAAGCCACGTCGGTGGTGATCGGAGCGGTTAAAGGGGTCGTCCATTTCATTGTCAAAACCGCTGAAGAGGTCATTGACTTTGTGGTTGATACGGTCGAAAAGGTCGGTGAGTTTATTGAAGCGGTAGTCGAAAAAGTGGTGAACGGCATCAAAAAGTTCATCGAGTTTCTCCAGTTTTTGTTCAACTGGGACGACATTTTAGATACTCAGCGGTATCTGATCCGCACTATCAACGCCGGACTGGATTCGGCCACGCAGCTAGCAGAATCCGCCAAAAAGCCGGTATCGGACTTTGTTGACAACCTGCAAGATACCGTCGAAGACGGCATGAACAACCTGGTGAAATTATTGGGCGGCAACCCTTCCGAAGCCAAAACCTTTGAATTCAAACTGCCGGAAGCAGCTGAATGGTTTCTTTCCAAACTCTTTGGGGGAGTGCAACAAGGAGGTGCCAACCCCATCCCGAATCTGGCGACGAATCAAAGCAGCGACGATTCCGCGATCGCTATCTTCATGTCAACTCTTTTAGAAGCGGGTGAAGACGTGATTGGCATGGCACTGCGAGCCTTTGAAGGGCTGACTGATGCGATCGCCGCACTCGTGACAAATCCACTCAAACCGCAGCTCGCACTGATCGCCATTATCGAAGCTTTGCGGGATGTCGTCATTCAGTTTTTGGACCTGATCGAAACCTTTGTGAACGGTTTCTTAGACATTGTGGGAGCAGCCATTCAACAGCTGAAGGATCTGATTAATGCGCCGATTAATATTCCCTTTATCAGCGCTTTGTTCAAGCTGATTGGTGGGGGTGATCTCACAATCCTCAACGTGACGACCCTGCTACTCGCCATTCCCATCACGGTCATCTCGAAGCTGGCTTTCGGCAAAAAGCCCTTTCAAGGGACGGCAACGCCTGATTTTGTGGCGCTGTCGCAACCGGGGCCAGCCGCGCTCTCGACGCGATCGCTGAGCGTATCCCAAACCCAAAATGAGGATTCTGAAAACCCTGAAGCTGCTGAGGATGCTGAGGAGACGTCTGGGCCTAATCTGCAATCCATCAAAGATGACGTTCGGAGCTTTGGCATCGCTCAACTCGCCCTAGACACGGTTAGTGGAATTCTCACCGCCATATTGGATGCAACTGCCGTTACTGGTAAGAAGGGTGGGTCAGATCGAGATAGTGGGTCGAGCCAGGGGAGTTCGTCGAGCTTCGGCAGCAAGATTATTTCTTTCTTTGAGATGGTGAGCGTTTTGGTTGATGGTTTGAGCTGGCAGTGCTCCTTTGTCACGTTCACGCTCCTAGCCGACACAGACGACAATAGCGCCGCCGCCAAGAAGAAAGAGCGCCGGGAACGAGCGGTGCATATCTATAGGCTGATCGTTTTGCTTCTAGATTCCGTGGTGACCTTGGGGCCATCACCAGATGACAGCAAACGGCGAATGAAGCGCCACGAAAAGCAAGTCACCATGTTTTTTACGTTGCTCGCATTCGTTGATCTCATCATCACTTCGGTTTACTTAGCGGCGATTCCTAAAGAAGATGGTCGCGGCCTTGAGGTTGCCAATGAAGTCGTGGCGCTGCTACCTGACCTTTTGTCTCCCTTGAGGCTATCTGGGCCTAAAGGCACTGCTGTCCTCGTTGGGGTCGATGTCGTCGCCACTGCTGTCACCATGGGCATCGGTAGCAAATTGTTAGCTGACGATGTGGCCGAGTTGCAGGAAGCGATTCAAGCAGCCTAAGAGTGTTCCAACTAAATATCTATCCGGTGTCTCTCTGCGACCGGCCCAATGGGCTGAGTTCGCGTTCCTGATCGGGATGTTCTTTTAGGTGGAATACTCTAAGACCCTAGACGAGAGCTCAGAAATCGGGTCTGCGCCATTTGGGTTAAGCCACTGAGCCTGATGCCATCTGATTGCGAATATCCCAATGGCGGCGCCGCCAGGTTCTAACCGACCTGGCGGCTTTCTCTTATAGCGTTGTGCAAGTGAAACAAGTACAGCCTGTTCCCTGTCACCTACTCCCTGTTTCCTTTGGACTGTACTTAAGCAACATAAATAAGGCTGTAGATAGTCGCCCGTGGCACTGCGGGTCGAAACACTGGAGCAAGACTGAACCAGAAAACTCCAAACCAGCAGGGGCAGATCCTGCTGGCCGACAGACCTAGGGATTGCAGTAGGGGCAATAGCTGGGGTCTGCCGCCGAAAACCCGTGGTCGCCGGGAAGGCGTTGCTCAAACTGGCACCGCTGGCATCGATAGAGCCGCGCCAGCGTCAGTAAGGTCGGGGTACCGCAGAGGCTACAGGGTAGCCCTGGAAACTGTTTGACCAAGCTAAAGCCAGGGCAGTTGCAACTCGGGCAAGACAGCGCGATCGCCCTCACCAAATCCTCGGTCGCCTGGGTAATTATGGCCATGCGGGTGGGGTTATAGAGGGCTCGCATGTCGGTCTCAATGTGAACGTTAGGCTGGGGCGATTGGTCAAGCGCCTGTTCCACTAGAGCCAGCAGCTTGTCTACCTCGGTAATGCCCTTCCCTAAGATGCGATTGGCCTCACCGCCCTTGATCACCAGCCCATGCTGGGGAAACCCCACCGACTCTGCAAACGCCAGGGCCTCTGCTGGGCTATGGATGACCTGGCTGCGGTAGTTGGTCTCAGTGGAGACGTATTCGCCGACGATTTCGAGCTGATGCTGGCGATCGCACAGCAGCACCAGTTCGCGATCGCAGGCCACAAAGGGAATCTGCGGATGGGGGCCAAAGCTCCCTTCGCTGGCAATGGCGAGGGTCTCGCCCGTGTGGCGCAGGGCGGCTTCGGCCTTGAGCCGGGCAGTGGTAAGCTGGTCGGCGGGACGTTTAATGTCGTTGGTAAACGTACCAAAGGCGTCGGTATTGAAGCCCGAGGGTACCGTCACGTTGACCCCCAGGTGGATTTCGAGCACGGGTGCGATCGCCTGCTCTTTGCGATGCATCGTAGCCAGCACCGCTGCTCGTCCGGCAAAGAAATTGAGGTAATCAGCCACTTAGATACTATCTGCCCCTGCCAGCTAATTATACAGAGAGAGGCTTCTAAATCGGTTCATCCCTGGAAGGTTCATCCCTAACCTGAGCTGGTCGGCGGCCCCGGCAAACGAAGTCTGAGCTTTGCCGCCGTGAGTGCCCACGGTTGAAATGCTTCTACTTAGGCATTAAGCCAAGCTGTTTCATCACTTCTAGCAAATTACACTCGTACCACCACTCTATGATCTTGTTGTTGGCAATCCGAAGCTGTGTGAAGTCGTTGATCTTAACTGATCCTCCTGTAGGAGGGATGCCGAGAAATTCTCCTGTGTGAGTCCCTTTCAATGTGGTGCGGTAAACCACGTTTTGATCTTCAGAGATCACATCTTCTATCGTGTGCTTAATATCAGTAAATCCCCTAAACAGACTTGCGTTAAACGCTTTGTTGGCCTCCAACCCTACAATTGGCTCTGCTTCGCTGTTGAAGTGATAAACTACGTCGGGAGTCATTAACTCATCCCAGATTTGCTCCCAGCCTAGCTTTGTTCCCCACCCGTCCTGGGCAAAGCGGATGGCGATAGCTCGATTGTGGTCAGTAGACATCTTTACTGTCCTCAACTTGGGTAATATGTCGCACTGTGTGCAGTATCGAAAATAAAGCCGATAGCTGTATTCTAAGTTTTTGCGACTTTTTCCAAGTTCTTGCTACTGCTGCACAAATTTTTTGGGCGTCATGCCGACAAGACGCTTGAAATGATAGTTGAGATGTCCCTGGTTGGCGAACCCAACCGCGTAGGCTACTTCAGCAATGCTCAAATCTTGCGTCAATAGGAGCTGCTTGGCTCGATCAATGCGACATCGGATATGGTACTGATGGGGAGCGATGCCTGTAGATCGCTTGAACAATCGAGCAAAATGGTAAGGACTGAGCTGAACCAAACTGGCCAAGTCAGACAAGCTTAAATCTTGTTCTAGATTTTCATTGATGCAGGCAGTTACTTGCTTTAGCTTTTGCTCAGACAGTCCTCCCGAGATTTGGTAGATAGCTGTCTTGTGCGCTGAATATCGAGTGATCAGATGGGCGGCTAAAGCGTTTGCCATGGCGTCAGAGTAGAGTCTGCTTCCTGTCCCATCACTTTCTAAAGCGGTTTTAAGCGCGATCGCAATCTGGTAAATCAGTGGGTCAGAGCACGATGTCAGCTGTGGCACCAGTTCGATCGTGTCTTTCCCACCCAGGTCTACTCCTACTTGGTCGAGTAGCGTTGGTTCCAAATAGAGTTGCAAAAACTCGGCGTCTTGTTCCCAACGAAAAGTTTGCCAGAGATGGGCTGGATAAATGCCGATATCGCCGGGGATGGAATCGATTTTTTCTGAATGCCCATCTACCGTCTGCTGAAGGGTAACGGGTTTGCCAGCGTTGACACAGATGACATGATGGGGAGAACGGTGTTCGGGAATATAGTGAGGAGGCTGACGATAGAGCGCAAGCTGAACCTTATCCCATCCTGCTGCGCCACTCGACACAACAGGCAGGGAAGGGAGCGAGAGGCTGCTTGCTGGGGTGAAATCGGTGGGGAGGCTGGCGGATGTCATAGCGTCGATCGCTACCTCAGGTAGATACCTTATCTTACTGTCAGATATAGCCATCGCCAGGAAGGTTAGGACGTTGCAGGATTCCTGCGGCGATGGCTATACGCCAGTGCGCTGCCTCAATTCGCCTTCTCAATCTTGCGGGCGAGCTTTAGGTGTCGTCATGGGCGAAGCGGTTGTAGAGGAAGTCGAGGGCGTGGTTGCGCAGCTGGTAGTACTGCGGGTCTTCCATGATCTGGATGCGATCGCGGGGCCGCTCAAAGGGGATATCCATCACCTCGCCGATGGTGGCGGCGGGGCCGTTGGTCATCATCACCAGGCGATCGGCTAAAAACAGCGCTTCGTCGATGTCGTGGGTAATCATCAGCACGGTGCAGCGGTGGTCGTTCCAGATTTTTAACAGTTCTTCTTGCAGCTCCTCTTTGGTAATCGCGTCCAGGGCGCCAAAGGGCTCGTCGAGAACCAGCACTTCGGGGCGAATGGCCAGGGCGCGGGCGATGGAGACCCGCTGGCGCATGCCACCCGAGATCTGGTCGGGGCACTTATCTGCCGCTTCGCTCAGCCCCACCATGGCCAGGTGCTCGCGGACGATCGCCCGCTTTTCGGCCTCGGGCTTTTTGGGCCACACGGTTTTTACCGCCAGGTAGACGTTTTCAAACACCGTGCGCCAGGGCAGCAGAGCATAGTTTTGGAACACCACCATGCGATCGGGGCCGGGCTTGAGAATAGGCCGCCCTTTGAGGGTGACATTACCCTCGGTAGCCTGCTGAAAGCCCGACACCAAGCTGAGCAGTGTCGATTTGCCGCAGCCAGAGTGGCCGATAAAGCAGACAAATTCGCCTTCCTGAATGGTGAGGTTGACGTTTTCGAGGACTGGGTAGGGGCCTTTGGGGGTGGGGAAGCTTTTGGAGACGCGATCGAAGGTGAGGAATCCTTGGTCAGGATAGTTCAGCAGTTCAGGATGAACGGACCGCCGGGACTTGAGCTGGGTGGGTTGCATAGTGAGTACTCCTTGAGAGTGAAGGATGGGGAGAGGGGGGATGAAGTATGGCAATCCGTCCCCTCTTGGGAGGGGTGCCTGTTTGCGAAGCGTTCCGCAGGAAAGGGC
>NZ_JADEWX010000013.1 GCF_015207395.1 Nodosilinea sp. LEGE 07088 | reverse complement strand
GAATAGGGAATAGGGAATAGGGAGGAGGGAATAGGGGAGTGGGGGAGTAAAAACCATCCATTACCCCATCACCCCATCACGCCTTCTACCCTTCTCCCATGCCAAACACAAACGGCGGCCAGTTCAGGGTCGAACCATTGGGTAGCTCTACCGTAACGGTGAAGGCCTCGTCCTGGCGACCGACGACTTGCCCATATAGATAGGTGGCGGCAGAATCGGGTTCCAGGGTTTGCTCCACCAGCACCGAATTATTGTCGCGGATGAGCAGCCCCATGCCGGGCGGGAGCTGGCTGTTTTCAACCGGGCCTAGCAGCAGCAGCAGCGACCACTCTGGCACATCTGTTTCCAGCAGCGTCCAGGTAAAGGCGTAGAGCCGAAAGGGTAGCCCGACGGCCTGGCAGTTGGTGTAGGCACCTCGAGCGTTGGGCGGCAGGGTGACCGCGGGGGAAAGCTCCGTCAGGACGCTTTTGATATCGGCGGCGAGACTGCGCATCGCCATGGCTGCTTCTAGCTGGGGCAGGGGGGGCAGCAGGGTCCAGGCGAGCTGGTCGGCGATCGCCCCGAGCTGATTCTGGAGCCAGCGCCCGACGTTGATGACGCTTGTTGCTGGGGACGGGCTTTCTGCGCTGGGGTCACCCTCGACGGCAGCCAGCGCGGTGCCGGCAGCGGGACTGGCTAGCTGCTCGGGATTCAAGCAGTTCAGGTAGAGCAGCAGCTCTTCTGGAGCGGCATCAAAAGCGTGAATCGGGACGCTGTAGGTGTCATCAGGGTTGAGCCCTAGCGGGGAGGCCTGCTGGAGGGTGAGGAGGCGATCGCGGCGCAGACTGCTCAAAATCGTCACCTGTCCCATCTCCTCCCGCACTTCCAGGAGTACATACAGGTGAGCGAACTGGTCAGGAACTTCCACCGTCGATTTGGCAATGCGAACCACCTCATCGCTGAGACTTCCCTGGGCGATCAAACACAGGCGAAAGTCGCCGACTCGACAGTTAACCCCCACAGGCGGGGCCTGCTCCGGGTCGTAATACATCGCCAGGTCGAGGGCCCCTGCCGCTAGCCACTGCTCAAACCCCTTGAGCGAGAGCGCCCTCAAGAAATCTGACCACACGTCAGACACCGGCTCTGCTTGAGAAACCTGGATCGCCCAGTCGATCGCCGCTGGCGGCAGCATCACGGTGGCCGTCAGCAGCGGGTCAAATTCAAAATCCTGGAACTCTCTGGATGGACTCATAACCTTAGATGGAGGGGAGGAGGAGAACATAATCATCACGCATGATTGGGGATAAATCGGTGGATGGTCTGACATAGCCGATGGGCAAACAGGCTTTTACCCGTCCGCTGAGGGGCCTGAGCTTCACTGGCCGCTTCGCCAATCAGCTGATCCACGTTTTCAGTCAGCAAATGCTCCAGGGTGCGGTCGATCTGCTGCAATTGTTCGGCAGAAACATAGTCCAGCGCCTGCGATCGCACCCGCTCAACCAGCTGAGGAATCAGCAGATACCGCACGTCAGCCCGCAGCCGCTTCAGCTGCAGCAGGCGATTGACCTGCACCTGGGTGGATAAGCCGATCTGCGGGGCGAGCTTGCCCATGGCGAGTCCGACGCAGTGGAACAACCGCAGGCCCTGCACGTAGGCCTGGTCTTTGGGCGGGGTGCGCATCTGGAGCCGGGTCACCTGGGTTTGGATCACCTGCGTCAAAACAGCGTCTAAACTCTCCCTGAGCACCTGCTGGTAGGTTGCCAAAAAGGCCGCCTGATCCGCGTCATCCTCAGCCGGGGGAGCCCAGCCTTGATCAATGGGAAAGTCTCGATTGTAGAGCGTCACGTTTCCCCCACGGGCGTGGATTCGATACTGCCGCAGCTGGGCCGCCAGCTGCTTCAGCCGCAGCAGCACATCGCTGGCCTCATGCTGCGGGTCGATGCGCTTGAGCTGCTCTGGGGTGGGGGGGCGACAACGGCCTCGTTTCCCAGCGCGGTACTGCTCGATTCGCGCCGTCAGATAGACCTGGTGATAGCGCTGGAGGAGCTGGCTCGCCAAGGCAATTTCGGCGTCGCTGCACAGGTGATACTGGCGCAAAATCCGCTGTAGCTGGTCGGTGCGGGTGTCGTTCAAAATTGCCCAGTCGCTCGCCCGGTAGAGCCCCCGCTCTAGCAAGGCCCGGTCCAGGTCGGGGTGGGTTTTCACCAGCCGAGCGGTCCAGGTGTTGAGCTGGGCTTTAGTCGGGTCGTAGGTGTCTAAAATCTCCAGGCTGAGGGGGCGATATTGGGGCGATCGCTGGCCATCGTCATCCAGCACCAGGGGAAACAAATCGGCGGCGTTAAAGCCATAGTGTTCGCCAAACTGATGGGCAAGCTGTAGACAGACCTGACGAATTTGATGGCTGATATAGCAGCGCAGGCTGAGCTGCGCCAGCTCAGCCTCGGCCCCAGGAGCTCGATAAACCTCCACAAGAGCAGTCAGAAGCTGCTGATCAGCACCTTCAGGCGCGTCAATCACCCCTGAAAAGGTCGCCCTGAGCCAGGTTTGCACTGGCGCCAGGGTCTGAGTGCGACAGCGGCCAGCGCTGTCAAGCCGAACTAAACGCCAGTATCGAAATGCAGTATTCATGGCAGTTCCGGCGAGCGAAATGCGACTGGTGGGCCTTGATCTGAGACTGCCCAATTTAGAGCGATCGCGCTAGGAGAGTCCCTCCCGTCGGGGTCACACCTAACTATTGCTGAAGCCTTCCGACTTATTCAATCCCAATATTGGCATCAATACATGAGGCCTTTCGCAGAACAGTTTTATCCTTGGGGAATGAATCTGACCCAGTTGGATCAAGACAGAGACGGCATTGATGCTCCTTATACTGGCTAGAGGAAAAGCCGGTTGACTGCGATCGCCCATCAAGCGAAATTCTCTATGGAACTGCATGAGTAATGAAACGCTGACACAATGTGACGGCAACCGTAGTGACTGATACTTATTGTCTGTTGGCCAATTGGTAGAACCAAGCTTATTAAAGCTACGTGCTGACTGATACCTAACGTTGCTAATGCATAAAGTGCAGTGATGCATTTTGATCGAGTGAATTAGCTACAGCTAGAAAAACTTAAGAGCAAGGCATCTAGGGTTCCGATTTAGGCATGCAAGGGCAGACAGAGTCTGGTTTTGCGTTTACTAAGTGACTGGTCCAAGAGGTGCAGCCGAGTAGGCGCTATAGCCTGTTCTAGCTCGGTTCACGGAGGGATAAAAGCCCGGGAGATAAGCGTAGTTCCGCAAGAGCTGCCGCTTTGCTCCTGGGCTTTCTAGTATCTGCTGTTCGATAGTCATGAATATAGTTCAGGAGCCGAAACAGTATGGAACATAGCGTGTTTTCCTACGGCATCATTGCCTTTTTGCTCGGTACGCTGGGCATTGGGGTGTGGGCCTCGCAGCAAATTAAGGGCGATAGCGTCAACTTTTTAGTCGCAGGTCGTGGACTGGCGCTGCCGCTAGCCGCGGCGACACTGATGGCCCAGTCGGTCGATTCTAATGCCACCCTGGGCAATACCGATCTCTCTTCGGCGTTTGGGTTTTGGGCCGGGGCGGCGCTGCCCCTGGGTCTGTCGCTCTGTCTGTTTTTGACGGGGCTATTTTTGGCCAAGCCCATGAACCGCATGGGGCTGATTACGATCCCCGACTTTTACCGGGTCAAGTATGGTCGCACGGTAGAGGTGATTGCCGCCTGCATCATGTGCGTCAGTTTCTCATTTTTGCTGGCGGGCAACCTGGTGGCAGGCGGCTACATGTTTGAGAGCTTCTTGGGCACCAGCTACGTGGGTGGCATTACGCTGTTGGCCGTTTTAGTGCTGGCCTACACGGTGTCGGGCGGGCTGTTTGCGGTGGCCTACACCGACTTTATTCAGGTGATGATTGCCCTGGTGGGGGCCTGGGGGCTGCTGATTTTTGTGGTGGCTAACTTTGGCATTACCGTTGACCCCGGCATGGGGCCTGGAGCGCTGGATCAACTCACCGCCGTGAGTTCTGGTGCGGCAATTAACTGGGCCAGCATTATTGCCCTGGGCTTTGGCAACATGGTGGCGATTGACTTTATGGCCCGCATTTTTGCCGCCGAAAGCCCAGAAACCGCTCAACGGGCCTGCTTTATTGCCTCGGCGGGCACGCTGATTGTGGGCATGCCCTTCTCGGTAATTGCGTTGGGGGCCAACGGCATTCTCAGCCAGGCGGGCATTACCCCCGATGGCCCGGTGCTGTTTGCCATGCTGGAAGGGGTTATTCCGCCGCTGCTGGGCCTGCTGGTGCTGGCGGCCATTTTGTCGGCTTCGCTCTCGACCGCCGATGGCGCAATTTTGGGTACGTCGTCGGTGCTGGCCCACAACGTGCTGGGCATTCGCCATGCCACCTCTCACGGGGCGGGCGGTGACAGGCTGCTGCTGATCACCCGCTTGATGGCAATTGTAATTACAGTGCTGGGGGTGGTGCTGGGCCTCAAGGTGCCCCAGACCGGAGTGCTGCTGCTGCTGGCCTTTGACATGAGCTTTGCGGGGTTGGTGGTGCCGCTGATTGGCGGTCTGTTTTGGTCTAAGGCAACGCAGCAGGGGGCGCTGGCCTGCATTGCGGTAGGTTCCCTTTCCCGTCTGCTGATGTTTACGCTGATGCCGACGATGTTTGGGGTTGACAATACGCTGCTGTATTTTCCCAACAGCCTGTTTACGGTAGATTTTGACGGCTTCCCAACGCTGATTAGCCCTATTCTGGGCCTGATTGCATTTGTGTTGGCATCGAAGCTCACCTACAAGCCGCTGAGTGCTGAGCAGCAGAGAGCTGAGGTTATGGCAGGGGTGCGATCGCTCTAAAGCAAGCTCCTCGCCCGACTCTAAAGCCCCTGGCCTTTGCCCGAGGTTTTTTTTTGCTCAATCTCTTGCGGCTATACCGGGAAGATATTGCCCCCTATGTTGCACAGCCTCGTTGAGGCTGATTTACAACAACAGCAGCAAGCCAGATATAGCCGGTAGAAGCATGGTGAAATAAATCCAGCGTTTTGAACTGCTGCGCTACGACTCGCAGATCGACATTCTGCGTTTGGTAGAGGTTCAGGGTTTTGATAATGGGCGCAATGAAATCGGCAAAATCGCCGGGTTCAAAGGTTTCGTTGCGGTTGTCAGGCTGACGGCAGTGTGGGTAACTGCATGTAAACGTAATCGCTATGGTCTCGCCCGAGAGGCTTTAGAGCCGCTCTTGCTGTTGGCCAAAGCCTGCTTCGACCAGGGACAATCCGTCGCTGAGGTGCTGGAGGTGCTGATGCCTGCTTAGACTCCATAACTCTGCCCAAAATGTAGACCTTCGGCGTAACCTTCCAAGTCGTGTCACGTACCGGCATCATAGCGCCAGCCTTGATTCGGAGGGCGTAAGGTAGTACTGGTTTATTATGGATTTTAGAGTTTGGATTTTGGATTTTGGGGGCTGACTCCCAAGCCAAAATCTAAAATCCGCAATCCAAAATCGCCCGCTATGCCTCCCCAACTTCGCCCCTACCAGGTTGACCTAATCAACGACCTCTACCGCAAGCTCAACGAGGGGCATAAGCGAGTGGCGATCGTCGCCGGTACCGGAGCGGGCAAAACCGTCATCAGCGGGCAGATTTGCGCCCATGCCGAGGGGGCGGGCAAGCGGCTGATGTTTTTGGTGCACCTAGACGTGCTGGTGGGCCAGACCTACGAAAAGATGAAATCCTTCGGCCTGCACTGCGGCTTCATCAAGGCGGGATGGGAAGAAAATCGGGATGCGCCGATTCAGATTGCCAGCATTCAAACCATGTCAAAGCGGCGCTGGTGGCAGCAGTGGGTGCCCGACGTGGTGTTTTACGATGAGGGCCACATCACCCTGTTTAGCCAGGTGGGCAAGAAGGTGCTCAAGACCTTCCCCAATGCGGTGCACTTGGTGATGACGGCTACCCCTGAGCGCCTGGGCAAAGAACAGCTGGGCGATGTTATGGATACCCTAGTGGCTTCCCCGGTACCTAGCGACCTGCAACAGCGGGGCTTTTTGGCCCCGATGAAGTACTACAGCATGCCCCCCGACGGGGTGGCCAACCTCAAGGAAGTGAAGACCGTGCGGGGCGACTACGACGAAGCCGGGCTGAAGAATGCCTGCGATCGCCCCGAACTAATCGACAAAATTGTCCAGGAATGGCGGCGGCTCTGCCCTGGCAAACGCACCATCGCCTTCTGTGTGGATATCGAGCACGCCCGCCACGTAGCCGATGCCTTTCGTGCCGCTGGCATTACTGCCGACACGGTGGAAGGGGGCACCCCGATCAAAGATCGCAAGCGCATGTACAGCGACCTGCGGCACGAGAAAATTCTCGTGCTCACCTCCTGCAACGTGATCAGCATCGGCTTTGACGAGCCCAGCGTCGAGGTGGGGCTAATGCTCAGGCCAACGCAATCCAGCGCATTGCACCTGCAACAAATTGGCCGAGTCATGCGGATCTCGCCCCAGACCGGCAAGCAGTACGGCATTATTCTCGATCAGGCGGGCAACCTGGAACGTCTGGGCTTTCCCGAAGACATTAAGGACTACCATCTGCCGGTACAACAACAGAGTACTGGTGGCGGCAGTCCGCCGCCAAAGAAACCTTGCCCCCAATGTGGTTACATGGTGCTGTCTTTTGTTGTTCAATGTCCAGAGTGCAATCATCAGTGGATTACTGAGCGAGTTCTTAACCTAGGGGATTTGGTCGAAGTTTATTCGATCCAGCAAGCCCATCAGATTGACGATGTTTCTATCCTGAAAAAGTTATTCCATGGACAGAGACAAAATGCCTATACCCGTTGGCTTAAAAGTGGTAAGCGGATCTGCGATGGGAATTCTCCTGATGCCGCTATAGGTCTATTTAAACGTCATTGTGGCCGCTTTCCCAAGCAGGAATGGTGCCTGGGTTCAGTTCTGGGTGTACGTCCGAGTCAAGAACAGACCCTAGAGTTTTTAGAATACCTGCAAAAATGCGCTAAACGTGCTGGAAAACGCCCAGATTGGACTGTACAGGAGTTCGAGAAAGAGTGCGGCCCCGGCAGCTTTCAGCGGCTGGTAACGCTGCGCCAAGCTTTATAGAAAAGGCTTCACGGGGCTAGTACTCCACGGCGCAAGTTTAGATACTATTTCTTAGAGCTAGGGAGCAGGGGAGCTAGGGAGCCAAGCGATCCGGAACGGTGGATATATTTCAGCCTTCGAGTACTAGGGATTTTCAACCGGTGGGGTTTTGAGAAACGGCCAGGTGAAGTAAAAGGTAGTGCCTTCACCGACGGTGGAGGTCAGCCACACACGCCCATTTTCGGCTTCTACCAACTTCTTGACCACCGCTAGACCCACGCCGGTGCTCTCAAAGTCGTCGCGGGCCTTGAGAGTCTGAAAGATAGTAAAAATTTTGTCGTGGTACTGGGGGGCAATGCCGGGGCCATCGTCGGCGATCGCAAACTCGAGCCACTTACCCTGATCTTGCCAAGTGATCCGCACGGTGCCCTGGTTGCGATGGTGATGCTTAATCGCGTTGCCGATCAGGTTAGCAAACACCTGGCCCAGGGCCGTTTGGTAACTATAGAGAGCGGGTAACCCAGGCGGAATCTGCACCTGAAACTGGCCGGGCGGCGCCAGAGAATCGACCACATCACTCAGCAACCCGTTGAGGTCGATGGCCACCATGCGGCGCTGACAACGACCCACCCGCGAATATTCCAGCAGCCCGTTGATCAGACCTTCCATCCGCTGTACCCGGCTGTGCAGTAGATCCAGCTGGTGTCGATTTTCCTCTGGAATTTGCCCTTCCAGGTCTTCTCCAAGCCAATCGGCCAGGTTAGAGATAGCTCGCAGGGGAGCCTTGAGATCGTGGGAAGCTACGTAGGCAAACTGGTCGAGTTCGGCGTTGCGGCGTTCGAGTAGGGCGGTGGTGTGGGCTAGCACCAGGTTGGTGCTAGCTAGTTCGTCGGCCCGGTGCCGCAACTCTTCTTGGGCTGCCCTGCGATCGCCGATATCTTCAACAATGGCAATCATGGCGATGGGGCCGTCGATATCGTCGCTTTCGACCGAGACCGTTACCAAGGTCCAGATGAGGGAGCCATCTTTGCGCCGATAGCGCTTTTCAAACTGGCAGTAGGTCAGTGCTCCGGTCATAAGCTGCTGATAATAGCGCTCATCTTGGGAGCTATCAGCCTCGTAGGTAATGGCCTGAAAATGCTGATCGATCAGGTCTTCAGGCTGGTAGCCCAAGATCTCGCACAGCTTCTGATTGACCTGTATCCACTGCCCTTGCAGATTGAGGCGGGCCATACCCACCGCTGCCTGCTCAAACACCGCCCGAAATCGACTTTCGCTCGCTCGCAGCGCCAGCTCAGCCTGTGTAGACTTGGTCACGTCTTGCATGACCCCGACCATCCGCTGACTTTGCCCGTCTTTGACCGCTACCACCCGACCGCAGCCATTGATCCAGTGCCAGCTGCCGTCGGGCCAGCGGAGACGGTATTGCCCCTTAAACTCGCCTTGGGTGGCGCTCGCCTGCTCAACCAGGGCATTGATGCCAGGCAAATCGTCAGGATGCACTCGCTCGGCCCAGACTTCAGCAGTCTGGGGCAACGTCCCAGGGGTGAGGCCCATAATGCGCTCGGTTTGGGGCGACCAAACCTGAACTTGAGTATCGAGGTACCAATCCCACGATCCCATTTGGGCTGCACTCAGAGCGAGGTTTAGCCGCTCCGCCGTTTCCTGCAGCGAGTTTTTGGCGGTTTGCAGTCTGGCTCGATCCTGCTGCTCCTGCTCCAATAGAGTTTCAATTTGCTGGTTGGCCGCTTCTAGCTCGGCGGTGCGGCGCTGCACCCGGTCTTCCAGGGTCTGGTTGAGCTCGCGTACCTCCATTTCGGCAGCCCGTAGGCTAGCCTCGGCCTGCTTGCGCTCCCCGACCTCCACCTGCAAGGCTCGATTGAGATCTAAAAGCTGAGTGGCATTGGGCATGGCCAGGGCTAGGGGCAGGCGCGGTAACAGTTCTAGCGCTGTGGCCAGCGACAGCAGCGCCGTCACTGCCTTCGTCGCCCCTGACACCCAGTAGGTAGGAAACCACAGCGTCCACACTGCCAGTAAGTGAGTCGCACCGCAGGCCACAATAAAGGCCGAAAACAGCCAAAATAGCGGTTTAAACGGCACATCGGGCCGCTTTTGAATGAAATAAACCAGCGAACCAGCAATCAACCCGTAAGACAGGGCAATCAAGCTGTCTGACAGCAGATGCAACCACACCAGCCCTGGCTGCCATAGGTAGCAGTGCCCATGGGGAATGTATGGCCCCGACAGAAGAGCCTGTGCATACTCAACCATGGTCTACTCCTCTGCCAACGATCATTAAACGTGGGTTCATGCTTCTGGCATAACACGCCTCTGTGCCTGGCAGAGTCTATCCTGAGGTAGAGACCCGACTCACCATAGACCTGCCCAAAGATACGTGTCAGGCTACTAGCGCTATTCCAAGATTGGGCAGGTTAGAACATCCAGCCCCCGAAAATCTTCCTATGCCTCGTTACGAGCACTATCTATGACAGACACTCCAGACATTCGCATTGTACTGATTGAAGATCATGACCTGACTCGTCTAGGCCTAAAAGCAGCCCTACAGCGCAGCCCAGGCATGACGATAGTGGGCGAAGCTGCCAGTGGTAGCCGAGGTCTCAGCCTGCTTGAAACCGAGCATCCTGATATTGCTATTGTCGATATTGGTTTGCCCGACATTGACGGCATTGAGTTAGTCGAGCGCCTGCGCCAAACCCAAACTGATCTGGAGAAAAGCCCTACTCGGGTTCTGATGTTGACCATGCATGACAGCGAAGCTGCCGTTATGGCGGCCTTTGCCGCCGGGGCCGATTCCTACTGCATGAAGCAAACCGAGCTTGACGAGCTAATTGTAGCTGTGCGCGAAACCTACGAAGGCAACTCATGGATTGACCCCGCCGTCGCCAGCGTGGTGTTGCGTCAGGTACGCACAACCTCTGCCGGTGCGGTTGCCATGGGTAATCGCACCGTTACAATTGAGGCTATAGAGCCTGAGTTTGAGCAGATTTTAGAGTCCTATCCACTGACCGACCGAGAGCTAGAGATTTTAGAACTGATCGTGGGCGGGTGTAGCAATGCCGAAATTGCCGAGCGCTCCTACATTACGGTGGGTACCGTTAAAACCCACGTGCGTAGCATTCTCAACAAGCTGGGCGTTGACGATCGCACCAAAGCTGCCGTCCGCGCCCTGCGATCGGGTCTAGTGACCTAAGCCTAAGCTTGAAGCCTAGAATTTAATCCTAGAACGCCGGTACAGAAACCCGGTTTCTCGGCCAGAATGCCAGTCATGCCGTTAGGGCAGTGACAAAGAAACCGGGTTTTTAGCCATCCTGTACCGATGCTCTAGGCTCTGTCGTCATTGAGTAATGGTTTAATAGTTTTACCATCGACCGTGGGCCTTGATAGCGGCCTGTTGTCAATGGTGGCGTCTCGACAGGTTCTTATGGCAGCCGACACCTCATCATCGCCCCCAACTTTGGGGCAGCTCCAGCGGAATTTGAGCCAGCAATTTCAGCGGTTGTATCGCGAACAGCTCGGTCATGCCCCTGGCAAAATTACCTGTCAAATTCTCGAAGAAAAGCTGCTGCTGATCGTTGAAAAATCGGTCACTAAGCCTGAACAGCTTTTAATTGAAGAGGGTCAGGCAGAGTTGGCAGAACAGGTGAGGGATGACCTGGCTACCGCTCTGCGCCCACAGATTATCGACCTGGTCGAAACCACCTTAGCTCGTCAGGTGGAAGACATTTTGACCGACTCTACTCTGGCGACCGGCCGCACTAGCATTGTGGTAATTCTCTCGGCCCCACCAGACGTGCGCGCCGCCAAAAACCAGGACTAAGCCGCTGGGCTAGGCAGACCGATAAACTGTTGTACCAACTGCTCTAGGGACTGGATGAGGAATGGCTTGCTAATGTAGTCGTCAAACCCAGCGGCGAGAATTTTGTCGCGATGGCTCTGGCCAGCCAACGCCGTAACGGCCACCACCGGAATTTTTCGGGTACTGCCATCGGCTCGGAGCTGTCGAATGAGGTCATAGCCATCCATACATGGCAAGTAGATATCGGCCAAGATTAACTGAGGGCGATCGCGCCTGGCCGCCACCAGGGCTGCCAGACCATCGACGACAAAGCAGGCATCGCAAGCGAACTGCTCGAGGATGTAACCCATTAGCATGAGACTGTCGTCATCGTCATCCACCACAAGCACCCTAGGCACAGAGGGATAATCGACAGAGCGAGGAAGAACTAAATTTTGCACAACCACAGGAAGCACTCTCCTTGTTGGGGCCAAACACCATGGGGTTAGCGTTAGCTATACCCTCAGATAGGCATTCCACCGGTGGTCGAAGAGCACGGGAAAGGATTGGCTACATCTAAGTACTCAGGTCTGCCGCAGCCCTAACCCCTGTATTGAGCAGAGAGTGGCCGGTGCAGAGCTAGACAAAATCTATCTTTAGATTTGCTTAATGCAAGTTGATACTAGCACGGCCTAACGGCAGATCGCATGGCTGCGCAGAGAAAATTTTCAATCGCGATCGCATTCCTCCAATCCTCACTGCTGGGCTGATCCCCCGCGATCGCGGGGGCTGAACCTGATCGCCGCTTGATTGAGGCAGGTTTGTTAGACTAAGGAGGTTCCAGTGGTATTCCCATCACCCATCAAGGATTCTCTGCATGACGGTTGCCCCCTTGCCGCTCCCGCTGATTAAGACTAACGATTTACTTCAGCAAGATTATTCAGCCCCGCGCGATCGTTTCGACGCTGCCTGGGAGGCCACCCTCTCGACCCTGCTGGGTCTGGGCCGCGCCGCTGGAGCTGACTTTGTTGAGTTTTTCCTAGAGCGCAGCAACTACATTAGTTGCCAAGCCGAAGACGATGCCATCACCAGCCTGTCGCCCCGGCTGGTGACTGGAGCCGGGGTGCGAGTATTTTTGGGTAAAGCCGACTGCTATGTCAGCACCAACGATCTCACCTTTAACGGCCTCAAAGCGTCTCTAGATAAAGCCCTGGCGATTATGGGGCTGACCCTGCCTGGCCCCCATACCCACCTGGCTGAAATCAACTTAGAACTGCTGCGCGACTATGCCACAGCAAAGGGCAAAGACGGTTGGCTAGCCCAGTGCAGTTCAATGCAGGAGATGGGCGATGTGCTGCTGGCCGCCAACGATGCACTAGCTCAAGCCGCCAACCATACCCAATCGCGGCGTGCCGTTTACTTCCGCGATTGGCAAGAGGTCTTGGTAGCCGCCAGCGACGGCACCTTTGCCCGCGACATTCGCCTCACCCAGTCGGTGGGCTACAACCTGCTCTGCGCCGACGGCGAGCATCGTTCCTCCATTGGCCAGCGGGCTGGCGACACCAGCGACCCCGCCTTTCTGCGCGGGTGGGACTACCAATCTGCTGCCGCCAACGTGGCTGAGTCGGCGGGCAAAATGCTCTACGCCGACTACGTCGAGTCGGGCACCTACCCGGTGATCATGGCCAACAAGTTTGGCGGCGTGATTTTCCACGAGGCCTGTGGTCACCTGCTCGAAACCACCCAGATTGAGCGGGGCACCACCCCCTTTATTGACAAAAAGGGCGAAAAGATCGCCCACGAAAACCTCACCGCCTGGGATGAGGGCCTGTCGCCCGACGCCTTTGGCACCATTGACATGGATGACGAGGGCATGCCCGCCCAGCGCACCCTGCTAATCGAGAACGGCATTTTGAAGAACTTTTTGAGCGATCGCGCGGGCTCCATGCGCACCGGCCACCCCCGCACCGGCAGCGGTCGCCGTCAGGGCTTCACCTACGCCGCCGCCAGCCGCATGCGCAACACCTACATCGCCCCCGGCGACTACTCGCTGGACGAGCTGTTTGCCTCGGTCGAAAAGGGCATCTACTGCAAGCAGATGGGCGGCGGCAGCGTCGGCGCCACCGGCCAGTTCAACTTCGCTGTTTCTGAAGCTTATCTGATCGAAAATGGCCAGGTGACCAAACCCCTCAAGGGTGCCACCCTAATCGGCGAAGCCACCGAAATCATGGACAAAATTTCCATGTGCTCCAATGATTTAGACCTGGCCGCTGGCTTCTGCGGCTCGATCAGCGGCAGCATCTACGTCACCGTCGGACAGCCCCACCTGAAGGTGGACTCCATCACCGTCGGCGGCCGGTAAAGAATAAAGGGGTGGATGAGTTAGGGAGGTAGATGCGCCGATGTCAAACCTTGAACAAATTGAGGCTGCGATCGCTTCACTGCCATCCAGCGAATTTGACAAATTAAGGGCTTGGTTTTTTGATCTGGACTACGAGCGCTGGGATCAGCAGCTAGAGCAGGACATTTCAGACGGCAAGCTAGACGCCTTTGCTCAGGAGGCGATCGCTGAATTTGAAGCGGGCTACTGCCGAGAACTTTAATGCACTATGCCACGCGACGATTCTGGCAATGCTACAACGTCCTCCCTGAGCATATGCAACGCACGGCTGATGAATGCTACAAGTTGCTCAAAACCGATCCATCTCAT
The DNA here is from genome assembly GCF_015207395.1 of Nodosilinea sp. LEGE 07088. Classification (GTDB taxonomy): domain Bacteria; phylum Cyanobacteriota; class Cyanobacteriia; order Phormidesmidales; family Phormidesmidaceae; genus Nodosilinea. Next base: position 54,567 of record NZ_JADEWX010000013.1, on the reverse strand, counting down.
CCATCCTTGCACGTTAAGAAACTAGGCAAAAATTATTGGTCTGTTCGAGCAGGCCTGAGCTATCGAGCTTTAGGCGTAGCAGTTGAAAACGGCATCTCCTGGTTTTAGATCGGGACTCATGCTGAATATGACCAGTTGATCAGCCGCCTGTAGAAACCCCACCTTTAATCTCCTTTACCCTTTCGTCCATCCACCCCCTACCCATCCACCCCTATGCCTACCATTCAAGACATCGCCGCCTACGCGGAATCTAGCGCTAAGAAACTCGGTATTTCTAAATACGACGTCTACGGCTCTTCCGTGGACGAAACCAGCGTGCAGGTCGACAAAGGCGACCCCAAGCAGGTCAAGGCGTCAAACCGCTCCAGCGTGATTGTGCGGGTGTGGAACCCCGACGGCAAGGTGGGGGTGACTTCCACCAGCGATGTGGACCCGCTGGGCATGGATCTGGCCCTGCAAACGGCCCAGGAGGCCAGCGCCTTTGGGGTCAGCGAGCATATTCCCGACTTTAGCCCTGAATCGGTGGCCCCCACCGCCGACGTGCAGGTGGAAACGGTACCCCCTGCCCCCGTGGGCGACCTGATTTCGACCCTGGTGGATGTGGAGAAGCAGTTGCTGGGGGCGCATCCGGCGATCGCCAGTGTGCCCTACAACGGTCTGGCCCAGCGAGATATCGATCGCTTTTACCTCAATAGCGCCGGGGCGTTACGCCATGAGGCCCGCTCCTACGCCTCGCTCTATCTCTACAGCAAGACCGAGCAGGAGGGCCGCAAACCCCGCTCTGCCGGAGCCATGCGGGTTGATCGCGGGCTGCCGCTACTGGATATTGAGGGCTGTCTGAAAGAAGCCACCGAAAAAACCATCAGCCACCTCGACTACGACAAGGTGGCCTCGGGCAAATACCGGGTGGTGTTTTCGGGGGAGGCATTCTTAAGCCTGCTAGGGGCATTCTCGAATATGTACAACGCCCAGAGCATTCTGGACAATCGCAGTCTGTCAACGGCAGATTCTCTGGGTACGGTGGTGGCCTCGCCGCTACTGTCGGTGTATGACGACGCCCTGCACCCTGAAAATGTCAGCGCCGAAACCTTTGACGGCGAGGGCACGCCTACCCGCCGGGTGCCGATCATCGAGCAGGGGGTGCTGAGCCAGTTTTTGCACAGTGCCGGGACGGCCAAGCGCATGGGCGCTAGCCCCACGGGCCACGCCAGCATTGGGGCCAAGGTGTCGGTTAGCCCCAGCTATTACCAGGTGCTGCCGGGGGTGGCCGCCAGCGACGAGTTCACCCTAGCCAACGCCGAGAACGTAATTTTCATTGACGATGTGCAGGCGCTCCACGCTGGGGTGAATGCGCTCCAGGGGTCGTTTTCGCTGCCCTTCGATGGCTGGTTGGTGAATGGGGGCAAGCTTACCAGCATCGAATCAGCCACCGTCGCGGGCGACTTCCGCGACTTGCTGAAGGCGATCGTCCATGTAGAGCCTGAAGTTGAGATCACCCCTGGCGGTCTGTGCCCGCGCATTTGGGTCGATGCCCTGTCGATTACCGGAGAAGGCTAGGGGCTGACTTGACGCGATCGCCTCTGCGATCGCCTGCCTCGCCTGCAGGTAATCACGCCAATGTACTTGCCGCTGCGCCCGATGGAGATGGGGGCTGACCCAGCCACTCGGTCGCTTTGCCTAGCCGATATCTAAACGCCTCCGGTTTGGTTCCGCAGAAATCGAATATTTCAATGCAGGAGCGGCTGTTGATATTTACCGTCGTGCCCGCGATCGTGGTCGTCAATTGCCAGCCGGTCTTGAGTATGTAGACAGTTGGATAGATTTAGACTATTTCCGGTGCTTCCAGCTAATGCGAACGGATGACCTAGCCTTGTTCGAGGTTTGGATCGAAGCTTGGAGCGATCTCGGTCATTTTGAAATCATTCCAGTGAGGACTTCGGCAGAGGCTGCTCAGCATATTGCAGATAAACTCTAGAAGTATTCTCTGTCTGCGGCAGAAAAAAGTTTCGGTATAATGTTAAGCAGATATTTTTCCCTCATAGCATTTTATAAACTACCAAGACATTATTACGATCGAGCCTGGAAAGCGCAGTGGCAAGCCATGTATTCGGGGAATGCGAATCACTGTGTACGATATCTTTGAATATCTAGCAGGTGGAATGACCGAAGCAGAAATTCTAGAAGATTTTTCGGAACTCACCTCAGAAGATATCAAAGCTTGTCTTGCTTTTGCGGCAGATCGTGAGAGGAAGTTGTTTGTAGCATCGCTGTGAAATTGCTTTTGCTCGTAGGGTGCATTCGCAAAGCGATGCATCACTGCGGGGTTGTTTCTAAAGCAGAGTAGTGTGGCCAAGCCTCTCAGGAAACCCCTCGTCAAATACCTGCTCCCAGCTATAGGGACCTTCCTCCAGAAACTGGTTTAAGGATAAACCCGTTTCAAGAGCAGCATCTCTGCGACCAATAACGTCTCAAAGGCTTTGAGATTCAGCCCGGTCAAGGCTCGAAGCAAGCGGTCATTGCTCGACGGTGTGAGAGGTTTCTTGAAGGTACGGTTATTGCCTAAATTCACAACAGGTTTATTAGTCAGGCCCCTGCCTTAAACGAACACTGCGGGGGCACTTTTAGATGATTCCTACTCCCTCGCAACTTAACCGCCCCTGCGATCGCCTATCTCTGTTCAAGCAAGCTAACCATTGCAGTAGCGATGTATCTTCCTATCAATATTGCTGGGGAACAAAAAACTGCTCGTTGAGAGGGGGGCGCACATAGCCCTGGGGGGCACGCTTGCGAGGGGCGAGTTCTAGGGGCTCTGGCGTCATGTCAACATAGGGAATTTTGCTCAAAAAGTGGCTGATGCAGTTGAGGCGCGCCCGTTTTTTATCGTCGGCTTCGACGGTGAACCAGGGGGCTTCAGGAATATTGGTATGGGCAAACATGGTGTCTTTAGCTTGGGAATATTCTGCCCAGCGATCGCGCGACTCCAAATCCATTGGGCTTAGTTTCCAGCGCCGGGCCGGATCGGTTGTGCGAGATTGAAAGCGCCGCTCCTGTTCGTCGTCGCTGACCGAAAACCAGTACTTCAGCAAAATAATGCCGGATCTGACCAACATGCGTTCAAACTCTGGGCAGGTTTGCATGAACTCCTGGTACTGCTCATCGGTGCAGAACCCCATCACATGCTCGACCCCGGCCCGGTTATACCAGCTGCGGTCAAAGCAGACAATTTCCCCCGCTGCGGGCAGGTGCGCGACATAGCGCTGAAAGTACCATTCAGTTTTTTCGCGATCGCTGGGTGTGCCCAGGGCCACTACCCGGCACCCCCGAGGGTTGAGAGGCTCGGTAATGCGTTTAATCGTGCCCCCTTTGCCGGCCGCATCACGTCCCTCAAACAGAATGACGATGCGGGTGCCCGTATGTTTAACCCAATACTGCATCTTGACCAGCTCTACCTGTAAGCGAGCCAGCTCGTGCTCATAAAACTTTTTGGGTAGTTTTGAGCTGCCCTCCGCCTCAGAGAGATGGATAAAGACTTCTCGCTCTGAGCCTTTGTGCTTTTTCTTTTTCTGTTGCTTGGTTTTTAGCTCATTCTTTTTGGCAGCTTTCTTGTCTTTTTTAGCGGATTTCTTGTCTTTTTTAGTCGAAGGTGCTTTAGGGAGAGGTTGTTCTGAGGTGTCAACGGCAGCACCGTTATCCGTCATGCCATGGTTTATCATCGCCTGGTTTTGAGGTAGCAACTACTTATTAGCTAAGCATAGAAACTGAGCCACAGTTTAGATGTAACCGATACCACCATCCCCTAATGCAATAACAAAAGTTCAAGGTAAAGGGACAAAATTTGAATAAGAGCAGAGGGCTAGCGCTGAAGAGAATTTGACCAGCCCAGGGGTGAGGAGATGAGCTAGAAATTACCACACCCCTAGAACGCCGGTACAGAAACCCGGTTTCTCGGCCAGAATGCCAGTCATGCCGTTAGGGCAGTGACAAAGAAACCGGGTTTTTAGCCATCCTGTACCGATGCTCTAGCATCACCCTCCTGATGAACGAGATGAGCCGAATTCAAGCTGCGCTGCGACCCCATCTGCCCTGGCACGGTGCCCGTTTGACGTTTTTGGCGCTCTTCCTAGTACTGAAAGGCAGAAGTAAGAAGGCAGAAGGCAGAACGGGAACCCCAGGTCTCATAAGGGTTTCCGCGTGAGTAAACAGCTGGGTTATTTCCGCCTCAGAGTACTAGTACCCAAAGGCTGAAATATGTCCACCGTTCCGGATCGCTTGGCTCCCTAGCCCTAGGGTGAGCTCTACCCGGGGGTTCAACCCTTTCAGGCAAAAGCCGCCTGCGGCGGTACTACCCGGCGAGCGGTAGGCACCAGTTGTAGATGGCCGGGGGCAGCTAGGGTCAGCCCCCGGCGCACGGGTTTAAGGAGACGGCGATCGCGCTCCGGCAGAGCCAAATCCCATTGACGCAGCACCGTGGCCAGCACCAGCTTCATTTCCATCAGGGCAAAGGCCATGCCAATGCAGCTGCGATGGCCGCCGCCAAAGGGCAAAAACTCAGCGGCTGAATACTGCCGTTCTAGAAATCGTTCGGGCCTAAAATTGTCTGGCTCGGGGTATAGATCTTCGCGGTGGTGCACCAGGTAGATATTGAGAAACAGCACCGCCCCGGTCGGAAACTCATAGCCCGCCACCGTCATCGGCTCGCTGACGATGCGAATGCCCGTGGTGGGGGCGACCGGGTAAATGCGCAGGGTCTCCTGACAGAGAGCGGTCAGGTAGGGCTGGCTAGCCATGGCGAGGGGGTCGGGGTCGGGGCCGAGGCGATCGAGTTCCTGGTGAGCGCGATCGCCCACTTCGGGCAGCCAGTGCACCCAATACAGCGCCCAGGTCAGGGCCGAGGCAGTGGTTTCGTGGCCCGCCACCAGCAGGGTCATCAACTCGTCGTGGAGCTCGCCATCGCTGAGGGGCTGGCCCTGGTCGTCGCGGGCGCTGATCATCAACGAGAGAATATCGGTACTGTCAGGGTGAGGATGACGGCGGCGATCGTCGATCTCGGCGTAGATCAAGGCATCAATTTCGGCCTTGATGCGCACAAACCGCCCCCAGGGGCTCATGGGCCCCAGATCACGCTGCAGGCCCGGAAAGAAAATAAAAAATGCGCTCAGGGGCGTGCCCAGCCCCTCTAGTAGCTGGCTGAGTAACTGGCGGAGGCGATCGTAGCGATCGCCATCGGCCAAGCCAAACACCGCCTTGAGAATCACCCGCAGGGTAATATCCTGCATCGCGGCCCGCAGGTTAAAGGCCTGACCTGGGTGCCAATCGGCCATCGCCTGCTGCGTCAGGGTGCAGATGACATCGCCGTAGGCCCGCATGCGATCGCCGTGAAACGGCGGCATCAACAGCCGCCGATGGCGGCGGTGGCGCTCCCCGTCCAGCAGCAGCAGCGATTGGTTGCCCAGTAAGAAGGTCAATCCGCTGCCCACATTTTGGGCCGGCACGTGAAACTGAGCCGCATCGGCCTGAAAAATTCCCTGAATCACGACCGGGTCAGCCACATAGATCGAGGGTGGGGAAGAGGCCCCCACCTGAAACACCGATCCGTAGCGGCGATAGTTGTCTTCAAAGTAGTCCAGCGGGCGCAGTATGAGCTTGGGTGCCCGCCGCCAAAAAGGCGCTTTAGAACCAGGAAGAGCAGCCATGGAAAGGGGTATCCCGTGAGCTATAGAGACGAGCTCGGGGCAGAGGATCGCGGCTGTTTGAGGTAAGCAAACACCGACTTATCGCCAATGTCCGGCACGATGGGCTGCACAACTTTGCGCAGCGCAAATACCAAAAATAGACCGGCCCAGGCGGCCAGTAATCCCCGTTCAGCCTCCAGCGGTAACCAACCTAGCAGGTGCCCCATGAGCAGCAGCGGTACTAGCGGCGTCAGCAGCTTAGTTTCCAGCCGGTCAAAACAGAAGGCCTCTTTAAAGAAAATGCCGGTCAGGGCCACAAAGGTAAACCCTAGCCCCCAAATTACCTGGGGTTGCTCCACCACCGTCTGGGCCAGCGGGCCATCAATGCGGTGAGATAGCACCAGAGAGGCTAACCCGCCCACTAGCCAGACCCCCTGCAACAGCCGATGCAGCGGCACCAGGTAAATGTGAATGGTCGCTAAACTCAGCCCTAGCCCCAGCCAAAACACCGTGTAGAGGAGGCTGATAGCCTGTACCAGAGCAGGGGTTTGGTTGAAAAAGAGCGCGATCGCGCTACCCACTCCAAAGGCCAGAGCCGCAACCATTAGACCGGCTCGGTAGAGTACTACCCCCCGGCGATCGCCTGCGGTAATGGTGTAGTCGCCAAACTGCCCCGAGTAGACGACGGTTGCTTCAGGGGTTGCTTCGGGGGCGGCACTGTCCATAGCGTTTAACCTCAGGATGAGAAACCTATTCCTATCCTATCGGGTCAGCGGCTATCGAGTCAGGGCCGGCTGAATCGGCAGCATGATCGTAAAGCAGGTTTGATTGGAGTCGCTGGTCACCTCGATGTCGCCGCCCAGGTGAAGTATCAGCTTTTTCACCAGCGCTAGCCCCAGGCCGGTGCCCCCCTGTTTCCAGGGATCGGCACTGGGTACTCGATAAAACTTATCAAAAATACGGGTCATTTCCGCCGCCGGAATCATGACGCCAGTATTGGTTAATACCAGACATACATAGTCCTGGGGCTGGGTGGCATGGGGGTGCACCGTGAGGTGAATATGCTCGCCGGGGGGCGTGTATTTGCAGGCATTGTTGAGCAACTCGGCTAGCACCCGCTCCAGGCTGGCCAGGTCACTGTAGATCACAGGCAGGGCTGAGGCCGTGGCCAGAGTCAGGGTTTGATTGCGGCTTCTAGCCCGGGTCACAAAGCTGTCGATCCACCCCGTCAGCCAGGTGTCGAGCAAAATGGGCTCGGGCTGTAGCGGATGATTGCCCACATCGAGCCGTTGCAGGTCGAGCAGGTCATTGATTAAGCTAATCTCGCGCTCGCACTCCTCCTGCAAAATGTTGTAATAGCGGCCAATGCGGGATTGTTCTTCCTTGGGTTTGTGCAGATCGGCGGTGAGGTCAAATTCCTGGTTGAGAGTGGCCCCCAACAGCTGCAGGGCGACTCGCATGCTGGTAACCGGGGTACGCAACTCGTGGGAAACCGTGCTGAGAAAATCGTCTTTGAGCGTGTTGAGGCGCTCGAGTTCGGCCACCTGCGACTGAGCTGCCTGATACAGACGGGCCTGACGAATTGCGATCGCACATTGGTTGGCCACCTGTTGCACCAGACGAATTTCAATGTCGTTAAAGCCGTAGTCACGGCCATTGATCAGCCACAAATCCCCCAGCACTCCCCGATCATCCACAATCGGGCAGGCCAGCATCGCCACATAGCCCCGCACCGGGTTGGGCTCTACCGAGCAAAACTGAAAGTACTGCCCGTCTAGTAGCTGGTGGTATACCTCTGGAAACGCCTCCATCAGCGCCACCCGCCCCTGGTAAGACGGGCTAGAGCTGTTGTACTCGTAATAGATGGTCGAGGTGCCCTGCTCTAAGTCATACAGCGAGGTGTTAGACCCTTTAACGTCCAGGGCTTCCGTCAGCTCTTTTACCGCCGTCAGCATAATCTGGTTGACGTCTAAGCTGTCGCGCACCCGGTCGGTAATGCGCTTGAGGGTGGCCTCAAATTCTAGGGCTGTTTGCAACTGCTCAGTACGCTGGGTGACCTGCCGCTCTAAGTCGGTATTCAGCTGTTGTACCTGGTGATATAGGCGGGCCTGCTTAATCGCCCCGCCCACCTGAGTGGCGACCTCGCGCAGGGTTTCAATTTCCCAACTGGCCCAAGGGCGGGGGCTACTGCAGTTGAGGGCGCACACCAGACCGTAGAGAGCTTCTTCTCCCTGTACAATCGGGACACTCAGACAAGCCTGAATCTGGGCCTGGGCAAACCGCTCTCGGTAGGCAGGGGGCAGGTCTGCCGTGGCAATATCATCGATCACCTCCATCTCGCCCTGGCGATAGCGCATCAAATCGGCGGTCATGAAGCTTAAATCGGCTTGGTCTGTGGTTTGCTCCGTTGGCAGGGTGTCGCTAGCTGACTCAGCAACGACACCGTTGTAATCAGGGTCAAAGCTATAGAACAGCACCCGATCGATGCGCAAAAAGCGACGCACCTCGTTGACCGTTGTTTGCAGCAAATCCTCAGAGTTGATCGATTGCAGGAGGTGCTGGGCGATCGCTCCCAAGAGCCGCTCCCGCTCCGACTGTCGCTGTAGAGTTTGCTCGACCTCCTGGAGCGGGGTCATGTCCTGTAGGGTCGCCATCAGTAGCGCCTCACCGCCAGTGGTCAAAAAGGGGTGGATGGTCACGGCCAGATGGTGAGACTCCCCAGCGGGATCGCTCATCGTCACAGTCTGGGTTTGGCCCTGGCCGCTGGCCAGGGCCTGCTGCCCTGCGGTAGCGATGTCTTGGGCTACTGTTGGCCCCAAGATTTCAACCAGCGGCTGCCCCACTAGAGCCGCTAAACTATCCCCTAGCAGCACCGTAGAGGCCCGATTCAAAAAACGCCAGCGGTGTTGTTGGTCGATCAGCCACACAGGGGTAGCGATCGCATCCAGCTCCTTAGCCGGGGGCGAAACACTCTCGGCAGATAGTGGGGCAACGGGTAGGTTAGACATAACCGGGGAATAACCGGGGCTGATTGAGTTTAGTGTAGAAAACGGGGCACCATGCCAATCACACTATGCCCAAAGCCACCATAGAATGCCCAGCTTCACGCCCCATAATGACCAACCCAGAAAAACGTTGGCCTGGGCTATCAATAAACGCCTTCTATAGTCTATAATCATAGACCGTGCACATTTGCAGGCCCTATGAACGCAGAGGAAATCATCCGCTCGATTGAAGCGGAGCAGTTAAAGACTGACCTGCCCACTATCTACGTCGGTGACACGATTCGTGTTGGCGTGCGGATTCAGGAGGGGGGTAAAGAGCGGATTCAGCCCTACGAGGGCACTATTATCGCCATGCGTAACGGCGGTATTAATCGTTCCATCACGGTACGAAAAATCTTCCAGGGGATTGGTGTAGAGCGGGTCTTCCTGCTGCATGCGCCCAAGGTTGCCAGTATTACCGTGTTGCGTCGGGGTAAGGCACGCCGTGCCAAACTCTACTATCTGCGCGATCGCGTCGGCAAGGCAACTCGCCTCAAGCAGCGTTTCGATCGCCCAATCAACTAGAATTGATTGGGTTGAGTCTCAGTGCACGGCACCTGGCTCCATGCGTCCTTAGTTCAGTTGGTAGAACGCGGGTCTCCAAAACCCGATGTCGGGGGTTCGAGTCCTCCAGGGCGCGCTGAGTTGTGGTAGCGACAATGTTCAAGTACTTAAGCTTCTGTCATCCGGAGCAGCCTGAGACTTTGAGTATTGTCGCTCCCTACTTCTTTTAGAGCAAAATAGGGTCAAGCAGGCCAAGGTGTTAATTTGCTGAGCCCAAGCCTTATTGATTGGTGAGATTGGCTTTGCCAACGCCTTTTTCCCAATCAGTCAGTTCGGATAAGCGCCAACAGGAGCCAAGCCAGTGGTTAAAAAAGACGCCGCAATCGAATCAAAAGGTAAAGCCGCCAGTGCCCAAGCCACATCTGAGGATGGCTTTAGCGTCGGTGCTTTTCTTCAAGGCACTAAAGAAGAGCTGGGCAAGGTAGTTTGGCCAAGTCGACAGCAGCTAATTAGCGAGTCTGCCGCTGTCATTCTGATGGTTAGTCTCTCTGCGACAGTGATTTACCTTGTCGACCGACTATTTGGGTGGGTTTCAGGGCAGGTATTCTAATGACGCTAACTTCAGAAGATTTCAATTACGATGACGATGCGTTGGATGCTGAACTTGAGAGTGACTCTCAAGCGGCTCCTGAGGCTAACGAGGGCGACGGTGCTGATGCAGAAGCCGCTAAGTTTTACCAGCGCAAGGCCCGCTGGTATGCCGTCCAGGTGGCATCTGGCTGTGAAAAGCGCGTCAAAATGAACCTTGAGCAGCGAATTAGCACTTTAGATGTGATCAATCGCATCTTCCAGGTCGAGATTCCCCAGACCCCCGCTGTCAAGCTCCGCAAAGATGGCTCTCGACAAAACATTGAAGAGAAGGTTTTTCCTGGCTACGTCTTGGTGCGTATGTTCATGGATGATGAGAGCTGGTCAGTGGTCAAAAATACGCCCCATGTCATTAATTTTGTGGGAGCCGAGCAGCGCCGCGCCTACGGACGTGGTCGTGGCCACGTCAAGCCAATGCCCCTGGGCATGAGCGAAGTCAAGCGCATCTTTAAGCGGGCCGAAGAGCAAAAGCCCGTGGTCAAAGTTGATATGGCTCCTGGCGACAAGATCACTGTGCTGTCAGGTCCGTTCAAAGACTTTGAGGGCGAAGTCGTTGAGGTTAGCCCCGAGCGTAGTAAGCTCAAGGCTTTGCTGTCTATCTTTGGGCGCGATACCCCAGTAGAGCTGGAATTTAATCAAGTGGAAAAAGAGAGTTAGTTAATGGCCAAGAAAGTCGTAGCGTTAATTAAGCTGGCTATTCCTGCCGGCAAGGCGAACCCAGCTCCCCCGATTGGCCCGGCCTTGGGTCAGCATGGGGTCAACATCATGGCGTTTTGCAAAGAGTACAACGCCCGCACCCAAGATAAAGTGGGTCTGGTGGTGCCCGTAGAGATTTCGGTTTTTGAAGACCGCAGCTTTACGTTTATTCTCAAAACGCCGCCCGCCTCTGTTTTGATCAAAAAGGCGGCTGGTATCGAGCGGGGCTCTGGCGAACCTCGTACCAAAAAAGTGGGCTCTATCACCCGGGCTCAGCTCAAAGAAATTGCTGAGACTAAAATGCCTGACCTCAACGCCAATGATATCGATGCAGCGATGAATATTGTTGAGGGCACCGCTCGCAACATGGGGGTTACGGTTGCCGACTAGGCCACCGTCCCTGAGAGTTTTCCTGTAGACCATATTTCGATTGTTCACACTACGGGGGAGAGGCCTGGCTTCGTTTGACCCCAAGGAGATTTATCATGGCTAAATTATCCAAGCGCCTGCGCGATGCCCAGGCCAAGGTAGAAGACCGACTCTATGAGCCTTTAGAAGCTTTGGAGTTACTGAAGGAAATTTCTACCGCCAAGTTTTCGGAATCGGCTGAAGCCCACATTCGGTTGGGTATCGATCCCAAGTACACCGACCAACAGCTGCGTACCACTGTAATTTTGCCCAAAGGCACGGGGCAGACCATTCGCGTTGCCGTTATTGCTAAGGGTGAAAAGGTAGCCGAGGCTACCGCTGCTGGGGCTGACTTGGCGGGTTCTGAAGAACTCATCGACGAAATTCAGAAAGGCATGATGGACTTTGACGTGCTCATCGCCACCCCTGACGTGATGCCTCAGGTCGCTAAGCTAGGTCGTCAATTAGGTCCCCGTGGTCTCATGCCCTCCCCTAAGGGTGGTACGGTTACCTTTGACTTACCTCAGGCTATTAACGAGTTTAAAGCAGGTAAGACAGAGTTTCGGGCCGACAAAACTGGCATTGTTCATGTTATGTTTGGCAAGGCTGACTTTAGTGCCGAAGATCTGCTGGTGAATCTCAAAGCCCTGCAAGAGTGCATTGATCGCAACCGGCCTTCGGGCGCTAAGGGGCGCTATTGGCGTACAGTGGCGATCGCGCCCACGATGGGGCCATCTATTCGGCTGGATGTCAACGCCCTGCGCGACTTTAAGCTGACCGAAGCAGCCTAGACCTATCCAGGTCGTGTGAGTTTTACCCAAACTAACCAGGAGACCCACAGACGAGCTATTCCCTACAACCGCATAGACGACCGTAGACAGCAGGCGTCGCTAAAGGCGACATAAGACCTGCCGAGGTTGACATGACGACTGAAATGCTTGGGCTGATAGCTAGGCGTTTTGGGTTGTTAGTCTACCCCGGCATGGTTGCCGGGGTTTGTTTTTAGCTGCCGCTGCTAGCTACTCTGTGGCCTATCCCTGGATCGGGTGACTAAGTTTCCCAATCCCCAAGCTAAAAGGAGGTGAGATCGATATGGGGAGAACCCTAGCGAATAAGAAAGAACTGGTGGCCGAGATGCAGGCCTTGCTAGACGAAGCTCAGCTAGCCTTTGTCATCGACTACAAAGGGCTAACTGTTGCTGAAATTAGCGACCTGCGCAATCGACTGCGACCAAAAGGTGCTGTTTGCAAAATTGCCAAAAATACGCTGGTACGTATTGCCGTTGACGGCAACGATAACTGGCAGCCTATGACTGAGTTTCTCAAAGATTCCTCAGCCTTTGTGCTGGTCAAGGAAGACTTTGGCGGAGCCATCAAAGAGTATCAGGCATTTCAAAAAGACACCAAAAAAACTGTCCTCCGGGGCGGCGTCATGGAAGGCCAGGCGCTTACCGAAGAACAAATTAAGGCGATTACTGAGCTGCCCACCAAAGAAGAGCTCATGGCTCGTTTGGCTGGAGCAATCAAGGCGATGCCAACTCGCCTGGCTGTGGGTGTCAATGCTGTGCCAACCAAACTGGCCGTGGGTATCAAAGAGGTACCTGCATCCCTTAGCCGCGCCATCAAAGCCGTATCCGAAAAAGACGCGGCCTAGACTCGTCCGCAATGATTTTGTACCTATTCACTTGTTTTTCTACCAGGAGTTAACCGGTAACTATGTCTGCTAAAACTGATGAAATTCTCGAACAACTAAAGACTCTGTCTTTGCTCGAAGCGTCTGAGCTGGTCAAGCAAATTGAGGAAGCCTTTGGTGTAGATGCTTCTGCCTCTGCTGGTGGCGGCATGATGATGATGGCCCCCGGCATGATGGGCGGTGCGGGTGCAGCTGCGGCTGAGCCCGAAGAAGAGAAAACCGAGTTTGACGTGGTGCTTGAAGAAGTGCCTGCCGATAAGAAGATCGCGATTCTCAAAGTGGTGCGCGGTTTGACTGGTCTGGGTCTGAAAGAAGCCAAGGAAATGGTCGAAGCAGCGCCTAAGGCGATTAAAGAAGCTGTGACCAAAGACGATGCTGAAGACGCTAAGAAGCAGATCGAAGAAGCCGGTGGTAAGGTTTCTGTTAAGTAGACTTAAGCTGGCTTAAGCAAATTAACCATTAGGTTAATGCCGCCCTCCGTGATGCCACGGAGGGTTTTTTCGTAGAGACTTTTTGCCGGATGAGGGCATCTTGATGACCCTGGTTTTAGGACAGGGTATGATCAAAGTATTAGAAGGCGGAGCACAATCATGACACAGCATCTCAAGCGCTGGGAATCGCCCCGTAAGCAAGGACGCAATACCAAGGGTAAAGGCGGCACCGCTCGCCAGCGACAACTACAAAAGCGGCATCAAACATGGCGAAAACGCCTCGGTAGCCCGTCTATCCAGGGCCAGCAAAATAAAGATCAGCAAGATCAAGGGGAACCATCAGGTTCCCCTTTTTTAGGCCTCTAGCCTTTCTTGAGGCTTTCTCTATCAGCCAATCAATAGCTCCTCTTCGGGGTACTGAACTGCCGAAGGTTTAGGATCACCCAAAAGAGCCCCCATAAAGAGTAAAACACCGACCCGACCCAGGTACATGGTGACAATAATGACGTATTTGCCGAAGTCAGAGAGGTCGCTAGTAATACCAGTGGATAGCCCGACGGTGGCAAAGGCTGACACCGACTCAAACAGGATAGTGATAAAACTAAGGGTTGGGTTGCTGATGGCCAGGAGCGCGGTGGCCCCTACCACCACTAGTCCTGACCCAACGACAACTGCAATAGCCTTGAGGACGCGGCTCGTGGGAATCTGTCGCCGAAAACAGAGCACTTGCTCCTGGCCCTGAAGCGCCATGCGGGTGCAGGCTAGCAAAATACGGATGGTGGTGGTTTTAATACCGCCGCCCGTGCTGCCAGGGCTGGCCCCAATGAACATGAGGGCAATCATAATAAAGAGCGAGGCATTGCCCATGGCCCCAATGTCAATGCTGTTGAACCCGGCGGTGCGAGCAATTACCGACTGAAACCAGGCCAGCAGCAGCTTGAGGGAGGGGGTGGTGCTGCCCAGGGTGGCTGGATTTTGGTACTCAGTGACCCAAAAGGCAACGGTGCCAAGGATTAGCAGTACGGCTGTGGTGCTGGTGACGACTTTAAAGTTGAGAGAAAAGAGACCACGACGGCGATTGCCAGCGAGGCGATTGCGTAGCCAATTGAGGAGTTCCATAATCACTTGATAGCCAATGCCGCCAATGATCACCAGAGCCGTAATCACCGCATTGACCCAAGGATCGAAGGCATAACGCATAAGGCTATCTGGAAAAAGACTAAAGCCAGCGTTGTTAAAGGCGCTGATGCTGTGGAACATTGATAGCCAGAGTCCATAGCCAGAACCATAGTCTTGACTGAAGGTGGGATATAAGCAAAACAAGCCCGTTAGCTCAAAAACCAGAGTCATGGCAATGATAGAAATGACCAGCGACTTGCCCCCAGCTAACGCCGCATTGTCCATCGATTGCTGAATTGCCAGTCGTTCGCGCAGCCCTAGACGCCGCCCCAGCAGGAGGACCAAGAAGGTGTTGGCGGTCATGTAGCCCAGGCCTCCCACCTGGATGAGAGTGAGGATGATGGCTTCGCCAAAGGTCGAAAAGTAGGTGCCTGTATCGACAACAATTAAACCCGTCACGCAAACGGCGGAGGTAGACGTAAATAAGGCGACTAGCGGATCACCCCACCCTTTGTCAGTGGTGGATATAGGCAGGAGCAGGAGTAGCGTACCGAGGGTGATCAACACTAAGAAACCAAGACATATGGTTCGCGGAACCGTCATCTGCATAAGCAGGGCATCCAGGTAATAGAGTTATCAAGGCCACCCTATATTTCCACGAGTTGACGCTCTCGGCCACTATGCCGCAAGATTTAACCGATTAAGCCCCATTGGGGGTTGTTCTTTAGGTTTAGCTGCCATGGCCAATGCGCTGTACAAAAAAATTCAGACTTTTTATGATGACTCGTCTGGTCTGTGGGAGCAGATTTGGGGAGAGCATATGCACCATGGCTACTATGGTGCCGATGGCCGCCAGCGTAAAAACCGTCGCCAGGCTCAAATTGATCTGATTGATGAGTGCCTCACTTGGGCAGAGGCGACCCAAGCTGATGACATTCTTGACTGTGGCTGCGGCATTGGTGGGAGCACTCTAGAACTGGCCTCCCGCTTTGGGGCTCGGGTGGTGGGGATTACCCTGAGCCCAGTGCAGGCTCAGCGCGCTACTGAGCGGGCTCAAGTGGCCAATCTGGTGGGAGATGAACCGCCCAGTGCCAGGTTTCAGGTCGCGGATGCGTTGAACACTCCCTTTGCCGATCAGAGCTTTGACCTGGTGTGGTCGATGGAGAGTGGCGAGCATATGCCTGATAAGGTGGCGTTTTTGCAGGAGTGCTACCGACTCCTGAAGCCTGGTGGCAAGCTGTTGATGGCGACCTGGTGTCATCGCCCTAACCAATCTCTGGCGGGGCCGCTCACGTGGGTAGAGCAGCAGCAGCTTAACTGGATCTATCGGGTATATGGTTTGCCCTACGTGATCGCTCTGCCCGACTACGAGGCGATCGCCCAAAATTGTGGCTTTAGCTCTTTACGGTCTGCTGATTGGTCGCTGGCAGTGGCCCCCTTTTGGGATGAGGTGATTGCTTCGGCCCTTACCCCTGAGGGGTTGATAGGGCTGGTTAAGGCAGGGCCAGGTACGCTGCAGGGGGCCTTGGCCCTGGCTCCGATGCGTCAGGGGTTACAGAGTGGCTTGATTCGCTATGGGTTGTTGTGCGCGGTGCGCTAGAGCACCGGTTCAGTATGGCTAGAAACCGGGTTTCTGCGTGGGTTTGCCGACGAGATTTGGTCGTTCCCGGGGTAGAAACCCGGTTTCTGTACCGGCGTTCTAGGCAGTATCTGGAATCGAGCGCTAAAAAGCCCCCCAGAAGGTGTATTACCTCCTCTGGGGGGCTTTTTCAGGGTTAGCCCTCTATTGGGGTCGAGCGGCGGGGCAGTCGATGGCCCTGACTGCCACAGCGGCGGTGTAGTCGCGCAGGGCTTTGGTATTGGGGGCAAAATTGGTGCCCGTTTCGTTGAGGGGGCTGGCGATCGCACAGACGGCGGCCATCTGTTGAATGGCTTTTTCGCCCCAGTGGCCGCTGATGTCGGTAAACACCACCGGGTTACTGATGTTGGGAATCAGATTCCCAGTTGCCTGGTCGATGCCGGGCACCGGGGATGTACTGGTGGTGTCGCCTGCCCCGGCATCGGCCCGAATGAGAGCCAGTTTGTATGTCATGGCCATCAACTCTGCCCGCGACACATTGTCGGTGGGGCGGAACCTGCCGGTGTCATCGCCAGCGACGATGCCCAGCTGTTTGGCCTGCTGAATTTTGACGGCGCTCCAGCGATTGGTGGCTACATCGGGGAAGGGCGCAACCGAAACAGCGCTAGGCAGAGTCGCGATCAGTGAGGTGGGTAATCCGATTTTGGCGGTTTCCATGATCACCGAGACCGCCTGTTCACGGGTAAGCGTCTGTGTGGGGCGGAAGGTATTGTCTTCGGCGAAGCCCGAAATTACCCCCAGCTGGGCGGCGCGGGTGATCTCTGCGGCATAGCGGTTACCCTGAATGTCGGCGAAAGCAGGGGCAGGGGGCGTAACCGGCGGAGTTGTAGTCGGCGGCGGGGTTGTCCCGGTTTCACCCTGAAGCTGGGCCAGGGTCATGTCGTTGGTGAAGTACAGCAGGTGAGAGCTGACAATTTGCCCATTGAAGGTGCGCTTGGTCAGCGACCAGCCGGGGTTGAGGTCGAGTTGGGTAAAGCCGGTGGGGCTAATGCCGTTGGCGCGGCCGATGGTGATGCGATCGCGAGAAATAGTGCTGGGGGCAAACTGCAGCAGTAGGTCACCGTCGCGCTGGTTGACCTCAAAGCGAGCGCCAGCAACATCTTGGCCATTGAGGCGGATGGCGTAGCCATTGCTGTCGCGCTGTAGGCGGCAAATGCCTGAGAAATCAAAGGTGTTCCAGAGGGCATTGACCTGGGTTGGCTCGCCCCCAGGGTTGAGAATTTCCCAGCAGGCAGGGCTGGTCTGAAGCTGCTCAACGATATAGAGCCGGTGGGGCTGGGCTACACTACCGGGCACTGAAACCACTAGAAAGTTAGCTTCATTGATGGCGATGTTGCCAAATTGTTGGGCCAGGATTGTGCCGGTTTGGCCAATCATGGGCTGTGCGGGGGTGGCGGTGCTGGCGATCGCCTGGCTAACTCCACCGAAAACCCCAACGGTAGCTGCGGTGAAGGCAGCCACTTTAAGCGTTGACATAAGGTTCATGGTCACCTGTCCTAGATAGCGATACGTGATGCGATGATAGTTACTAAACGTGGCCCTACAGACTCAGTCAATCCCTGGCCTGGTGACCTGCCCACAGCTCTGAGCATCAAGATGACGGCCCAGTATTGGATTTGAGCCTGACAGCCTCAGGCCTTACCCCTTCAGTTGCCGGTAGCAACGACCGGGGTTCAAACGATCCTAGGTACGGACGACCATAGGCACACAAGAGGGCCAGACAGTTTATGGCGTTGGCACAGGTGTAATCAGTGGATCACTGATTCCTTGGGACAGCCTTTAAAAGCCGCCATTATTGTAGGGGTAAGCTTGGTATACGGTCAGGGTTTTCGTAGAATTTACTTAGGATTCGTTGCAAAACCTCAAGAATCTTGCGTTTCCGTCGGTGTTCTGGTTGCTTGGCCCATGAACCTAGAGCGGAAAGTCATCCTCTAACGACGGCGATCGCAGCCCAGCCGGGGCAATGGACCGGCTCACCGAGACCTTGTAACTTTCTTGCTGGGTGATCATATCAATGGAAATGGCCTCAAACCAGGCCTCAAGGCAGCCCAGCGGCACCGTCAGCTGTAGGTTTCCTTCGAGTTGCCCCTGACCATTGGGCAGCAGGTTCAGCAGCTGACGAGGCTCATCGGCCAGGGTGCGGGTTTGGGGGTCGGTAATCCAGGCTTTGAGATAGAGGCGGTTAGGGTGAAAGGGCACCCGCAGGGTCATGACCACGGTGTCACCTGCGATTAGATCGCCTTCTGGCAGCTCTAGGCTGGGCATGGGCGGAGTCATGGTCTCTACTGGGGGTTCAGCTTCGCTGGCAAACTCGGCCTCAGCCGGGTCAGCCGTTGCCGTCAGGTCTCGGAGGGTAGGATCCTCGTCTTCGTAGATGACGACCTCCCCGGCAAAGGGAATCAACGGCGGAGCCTCGGTGGAGGGGTCGAGGACAGGCGTCTCGGGGGCGCTCGGGGCACTGGTCTCGGCCTCGGTGCGATTGTCTAGCGCTGCTTGCTGAAGACTAATGGCCAGTTCGTTGAGCCGATTCCAGAATCGATCTTGCAGGTTGAGGTCTTTAAATCCCATGGCCTCCTGGGAAAGCAGCTGAGGCGTTGGGCTGGGAGATTGGCTAGGGGTGGGGGTGGGCGATCGCCCAGTCAACACGGCGATCGAATCGTCGGCTGGAGACGATGAGGTGATAGGAGGCAAGCTCAACCCCCGCGATGGCTCTGCCTCAGAGCTGGCTGGGGCAGCATCGTTTTTAGGGGTCTCAGTAGGGGTGGAAGACCGGGTACGTCCGACCAGTGGCAGGGAGGGCTGATGAACCGCTGTCTCATGGGGAGACGGGTAGTAGATCTTAGGCGGTAGCCCGAGGCTAGTGCGCGGTAGGGTAGGGAGTTGCCGTGGCGGTACCCCTCGGCTGGCAATCTCCCAGAATTTAGCATCCGGTGCTGAGCGGGGTGGCCCCGCTGAGCCCTCCTCCACGGCATCGACGGGAAACACTACGTCAAGCTCGGTTTCAGTCTCGGCTTGGTTGGCGATCGCATCAAACAGCGAAGCCACATCCACCGTCACCGTAAACCGCTGCAGGGCCACAACATCGGGGCCTGCCAGCAGCCCGACTTCCCCCAGCAGTAGCCGGGTGGCTAACCGATGCGGTATGGTCACCGTCAGGATCACACTAGCGGGCAGCGTTGCCACCCCAACTGGCACCAGCGTCAGGGCCACCGGCTCTACGGTTTGTGGATCAGACAGGCGCACCACGAGGGTCAACGGCAGATCGGGCGATGCCTCTTCGCCGCCAGTAAGGGTGGCCGTCAGCCCTAGGCTTTCGCCTTCACTACCCAGCAGCGCTGAGCTGGGCAGCGTTAACCCATAGAGAGCCGTAGCCGCGCTCAGCCCGGTTGCCAGTTGGGCCTGAAACCTATCCATCGCCTCAGCCACCGCCGGGAGATCGATCTCCAGACTAGGAGGTTCATCGGGGGGATGGGGCAGCCCAGTGGCCTCTGGATTAGCCACTCGATCGACCGCCGCCGCCCCAATACCGGTGCTACCATCGTCAGCAAACCAGTCGCCCTCGTCGGCAGAGTTTTGCCCCACCACCCGAAGCTGTACGGCATAGCGCCAGGCCTCAGGGGCAGTCTCGCCTCCTGTAGAGATCTCGGCGTCAGGGATCTCGGGCTTGGGGATCTCGGGGTCGGGGCGATCGCAAGCGCAGAGAATGTCCCAGGTGCCTTCCCCCAGGCGAGTAAAGGGCATCACCACCATGAGGCCGTTTTCGTTGATTTCTCCCTGACGACGTAGGATGCGTCGTTTAGGGGGCAATCGATCGCCCAGTACCTGACTAATTTGAATCTGGACTGGGGTACTGACCTGGCTACTGTGAGCCATGACCCGATAGCGGCCCTCCAAAATTTCTACCTGCGATGTATCGAGGGGCAGCCAGCTTTGGTCGCCCTCTTTCTGCAGCAGAAATTCCCAATACCCCATAGTTTCAGCCCTGGTTCAAGTCCTGAGTTAACAATCTGTCGGCAGATCAGTCACCCAATGATGTTTCAGGATACTCCGTAGACGCAAGCCTGCACTGTTCAGCAAGGCAAATATTCAACCTTCCAGGCTCATAATGCTGATCCTAATCCCTACAGTTGGGCGGAGGAGGTCTATGCCGTTGTGCAGAGGGCACTGCCGAGACAACAACCTACGCTGTAGGAGTAACGTTTCAGGAGAGATTGACATCATGTCTATTGAAGATAAAGCTAAAGCTACCGCTAAGGATATCGAAGGCAAGATCCAAGAGGGCGCAGGTAAATTGACCGGCAACCAAGAAGCCCAAGCAAAGGGTAAGGCCAAGCAGGCTGAGGCTGACGTCCGCAACACTGTAGAAGACGCCAAGGATAACGTTAAGCGCGCCATCGACTAGTATGATCGCGCTCGCTGAAGACTAAGTCCTACAGGGCTGCAATCTTAACTAGATTGCAGCCTTCTTTGATCTTTAGGTTAGAGTCAAACAAGCGAGAAATAAACCTATTCAGCTAAACCATTCATTTAAACTGGCCCAGGCAAACCGCCGCTAAATCTGCTTTCGGTCGCCATGAAGTTTATTCACCCAGCACCTGTTGTAGCACTGTCTCGCTAGCCCGAAAACCGACTAGCACTGCCTGGCCATCTTTGACAAACAGAGGCCGTTTGAGCAGCATGGCATCCTGGCTGAAGGCATCGATCCAGTCCGAGTCTTCCCAGGTCTGTTTTTCGCCCCCCAGGGCACGATAGGACTGCCCAGAGGTATTGCGCATGGGCTTACTGCCCAAAGCGGCTACCCAGGCCGCAATAGAGTCTCGATCGGGAGGGTGGTCTTTGGTGTTGATAAAGTCGTAGGCAATGCCATGACTGTCGAGCCATTGGCAGGCTTTTTTACAGGTGCCGCAGGTGGAAATGCCGTAAACCGTGAGCGTCATAGCCGAGCAAATAATATGGCAGACCGGGAATATTCACACCAGAGACGCCCTGGGTGGCCAAGACGTCTCTTAAGGGTGTTTTAATATCTGGGCTTGAGCCCAGCGGCATCTAGTTATCGTAAACTCGGCACTCATCGGCATCGGGATTACTGTCGCAGTAGGCCTCAAGGGAGGTTTTGCCAGTACCCTTTTCGCGCTGGTGGGCGGCTTCGGCTTGCAGTTCTTCGACCGCATCCCAAGCGGCAGCGCACTCCTGAGAGGAGCCACCCGAGGTGTCGCAAGCGGCTCGAGCACCTTCAATTTCCTTTTCAATCAGCTCTTTGATGTTCTCGCTCATATCCGTTCATTATCCTGTGTAAACAACTGCTGTGTGGGGTCTGCGACCTGTTATCAAGCGTGGGCATACCGTCGTTTTGCGTGGTCTATCCCGCCTTCTGGCCTAGTATACTTCACCCATTTCGGCGGCTTGGCCCTGGAAACCCCACCCCTACCGGGGTGGGAACAGGCCTTGACGGTCGCCGATAGAACCCCAGCGATGGCTGAGGAATGTCTAGTAAACCCAGTATAAGTACCTATCTCCAGTTTACACATTTCCGCTGGGGTCGGGGCGACCACACAATGTTGGGTGACTACGCCCATTTGCGGGGCTAGGGAGCAATCCGATCTAGACTGGAACCACTATGCAGAGCGGTTTAACCCGATGACCGATATTCCCCAATCAGGCTATGCCCCGATGGTATGGGCCAATGCTGTATCGACGAGTCCATCCCTAGAAGGGGCGCTAAGGGATGTGGTGGCGCAACTGGAGGGGCGGTTACCCGCGCAGCCTGACCTGGGGCTGGTGTTTATTTCATCGTCGTTTACCAGTGAATTTGCTCGGTTATTGCCCTTGCTGCATGAGCTTTTACCGCTGCCAGCGGTGGTGGGCTGTAGCGGCGGTGGCATTGTCGGTATGGATGCCCAGGGGCAGCCCCAGGAGCTGGAGGACACGCCGGCCTTAAGCCTTACGGTAGCGTCGCTGCCGGGAGTCTCCGTGCAAACAATTCACGTGACCGGGGATGACCTGCCCGACCTAGATAGCCCCCCGGCGGCCTGGTCTGAGCTCATTGGCGTCGCCCCAGCGAACAATCCTCAGTTTATTTTGATGGCTGACCCGTTTTCGTCGCGGGTGACTGACCTATTGCAGGGGCTAGATTTTGCCTATCCCGGCGGGGTCAAAATTGGCGGTCTAGCCAGTGTGGATGGGTTTAATCGCCACAGTGGGCTATTTTGCGATCGCACCTACTATACCGAGGGGATGGTTGGGGTGGCACTCTCTGGGCCGGTGGTGCTCGATGCCATTGTGGCCCAGGGGTGCCGCCCCATTGGCCCGGTGTACCGCGTTGACCAAGCCGAGCGCAATATTCTGCTGGCTCTAGGTGACCCCGACGACGGCGATCTCGCCCGCCCGCCCCTGGAACTGCTGCAAGACCTGTTTGAAACCCTGCCCGAAGATGAGCGCAAGCTGGCCCAAAGTTCTCTATCTATCGGTATCGCCCAGGACAGCTTTAAGCTCACCCTTGACCCCGGCGACTTTCTAATCCGGACGCTGTTGGGGGTTGACCCCAAGCTGGGAGCGATCGCCGTGGGCGATCGCCTGCGCCCCGGCCAGCGGGTGCAGTTTCACCTGCGCGATGCCCGCACCTCGGCCACCGATTTAGAGCAGCTGCTGCAAGGCTACCAGCGACAGTCACCCGCCGGCACCTCTCCAGCCGGGGCGCTGATGTTTGCCTGCATGGGCCGGGGTGAGGGCCTCTACGACCAGATCAATTTTGACTCCAGTTTGTTTACCCAGTATCTGCCCGGCCTGCCCCTGGGGGGCTTCTTCTGTGGCGGCGAGATTGGCCCCGTGGGCCAGACGACCTTTTTGCACGGGTTTACCTCGGTCTTTGGCATCTGCCGCCAACCCTAGGCAGGGAAGATGGGGGAGTTGAGGGCTGCCGTCATCGTCAAGGCTGTGTCCCTAGCTGCGGCGCGGGGGTTAGCCCCGTCACGGTCAGCGTGTAGTCTATGGCACTGACGCCGATGCCCTGCCAGCCAGTAATTACCCCATTGTCATCCAGCACGGGGCGGTGCTCGGGGGTAGTCACAGCGACGTAGTAGACCCCGGCGGCTGGTAGTGCCAGGGCCTCGAGCTGAGACTGGCCGGCAGGGGTAGTGCGCGCCTCGCTCAGCAATCTACCGGCAGCGTCAAACACAAAGAGTAAAGCTCTGTCGTCAGTGTAGAGCAGCCCTGGCCGCTGCTCAATCACATCTAGCGTTAGGTTAGTCCTGTCGCCCTCGGCACCGAGGAAGGCGTAGATATCAATGCGGCGGCTGACCGAGCCGGTGGAGACGCCGCTACCAGTGCGGGTACTGATGCGCTGGGCTGCGGACAGCGGCACCAGGGAGGTATCAGCGGTCACCCCGAGCCCCGCCTGCCATAGGGCTTCGTCTCGACGCAGTACGATATCGGGCACAATGAGCGGCTCGCTCAGCCCCGCATTAGCTAGGGCCCTTTCGATCGCTAACGGTCGTCCGGTATAGCCGGGAATACCAAATCCGGCCAATACTGACTCACAGCCTGAAATATTGTCCACCGTCGTTTGGTCTTGGCGCAACAGCTGCATCTGGCGACGCAACAAAACCAGCTCCGCCCTGGTTTTGATGGCAATATCGGGCACCTGTTCTAGCTGTCTGGCCCGGGCGATCGCACTATCCCAATCATTTAGGCATACCGCCAGCCGTAGTGATTCTTGGAGAATAACTGTAGATTGCCCTCGCACCGGCAGAGCGGCGGCCAGGGTTAAACCCAGGGCGATTGTAGACAGGCGTAACCATGACCTCACATCCATCGCCATTTTCATCGCCGTTCACTCCCTCGGGTATTGCCAGATTAGCTGGCTCTCACTGTACCCCCAAGTCTACCGAGGCTCGCCCATAGTGGGCCAAAAAGTTGTCGTCGCCCATTGCCTGCCGCTGCTGCCAGGCCCATAGCTGATCGCCGAGAGAAAAGTGCCACCACTCCTGGGGGTGGCGGCGAAACCCCGCCGCCACCATCACCTGATTGAGCAACGTGCGGTGGGCCTGGTAGTCCTGCTGGGCGGGGTCAGGGCGGTCGGCAAAGTGGTCGGGGTGCGATCGCGGCGACACCTCGTCAATGGGCGAACCCATATCCACCACAGCCCCAGTGTCATCCATCAGGGTAACGTCGAGGGCAGCTCCGGTGCTGTGGGGGGGCGGAGTCGCGGGGTCGTCACTGGGCAGGGCCCAAAACTGCACCACCTCGGCCATCACCTGCTGCCGCTGGGCCTCGGTCAGCGTCGCAGCCAGCCAGCCCCGCGCCTGCACCTGGGCTAGGAAGGTGTGCTCAACCATAAACCGCTGCACCGCCAGGGGGCGAAAGGCATCAAAGATTTGCATACGCCAGCCGGGACGCTGTTGCTGTAGCTCAGTCTGGGCCTCAATCAGCGCCGTCAGCACACCCTCTCGCAGGTAGTAGGGTGACTGGTTCTCGTAGGGAGCCCCGAGGGCCTGGTAGGGATGGGGCTGCACCAGGGCAAAGCGATCGCTGGGAATGGGCACCAGCGGCTCGCCACAGTCCTGAATGGGAATGGTTTGGTAGGGTTTCATCGGCCTGGATGGATTAACCAACCGTGGATTCATCGAGGGCGGCGACCACCTGGTCGTAGATTTCGCGGGCATGGTCGGGGCTGGTGCCAATGCAGGTGAGCCCCACTTTGCCGTGTTCCGACAGACAGCCCATCAGGTGAAAGGCTGCCCCCACGCCGCTAATGGAGTTGAAGTGCAGCTGTTTGGTGACGATGATATCCATCAGGTCGCTGGGTAACAGACCTCGGTAGTGGGGCTTTTGCAGGTTGTCGGAAGCATGGTAGTAGCGCACCTGCTCTTGCTTGGTGTAGAACAGCCCGTCGGCCTGGTGAAAATGGCCCTCGGTGAGCATTTTCATGGCCATCAGCGGGTGGGTGGTGCCGCCCTTGCGCAGGTTAATTTCAATCGCCTGGAGATCCCACTCGGGGGCGCTAGGGTCGCCCTTGGCCACGGCGATGAAGTCAACCCCGTAGCGCTCTAGGGCACCCTGGCGGGCCAGTTCCTGACCGATGCGCTGGCCCATTTCCTGAATCGCTAGGCGGTAGCCGGGGCGGGCCGGGAAGGAGCAGCCTAAAAAGATCTGACCGTCGGGGCCACCCAGCTCTTGATCGTGGGTGGAGAGAATTTCGACCTCGCCCAGGGGAGTGATGCGGCCCTGCACGCTGGGCGACTCTTTGTGGTCGCCTTCGACAAAAGCCTCGGCGATCGCCCCTAGCTCCGGTACTTTGGTTGAGAAGTGGACCCAGGTCTCGGTACGGCACTGAAAACTCAGGGTGGAGAAGGCTGCGAGAATCGCGTCAGCGCGATCGCGGTGGCTGGCACTGCCGGGCGCTACCGCCGCCAGCGGGCCGAGCTGCAAAATCGCATTGCCCTCCCCCGAAAAGCCCTGGTTGAGCTTGATCACAATGCGCCGCAGACTGGGGTCTTGCTCCCACACCTCAGCAGTGACGGTGGCCAGCGCCTGCTCGTCAAACACCAGCTCGCTGCCAATCGGGTGGGGGATGCCGCAGCGCTTAAAAATCTCACGGCTGCCGCTCTTGGTGCCCCAGTGCAGCAGGTCAGGGTCGAGGGCCAGCAGCGGTAACCCCAGGGCCAATGACAGCTCGCGCTCCCAGGGGGTGGAGTTGTAGCAGGTCATGTAGGCGATCTGTGGGTTGACCGCCCGGCGCAGCCGCTCCAGCAGCCGGGGCCGCTCTAGCAGCTTTTGGCTCAGGGGCTTGCGCGAGCCATCGTAGGCAGCAAACAGGGTCAGCCGCTCCCGGGCGTGGGAGCTGGGAATCCCCGGCAGTAGCTCCAGGTAGTAGTCGACAATGCTGGGGTGCAGGGGCTGAGAGGTGACGTAGACCATCCGCGTCTTGGGGTTGCGCAGGCGAATCAGCGAGAACAGCAGCCGCTCTTCGTAGTGGTTAACCCCCTCGATTTTGAACAGTTCTTCCTGGTCGAGGCTGAGGGAAGGCACCACCACAATGTGGTGCTCATGGGTGTCAAAGTCGTCGGTGGAGCGCCAGCGATCGCGCAGCTGGGCCTGAAGCTGACGAAACTCAGAGTCAGCTAACCCCTGGGATGGCGATGATTCTACAACCGTAGCCGCCTCGTTTGCCGTCGCCATCTCGACTACCTCCCGCGATCGCTCAATCGGTTCTGGCATGAAACGAGTATAGCGGACAGCACCCTAGGGCCGATATCAGCCTTAGGATAGGGGCGATCGCAATCGCACATTCAACAGTCGTCTGAGAGCTGCGCTATGAGCAGCAATAGCTCGTCAATTTTTCGGCGCAGCACACTGGCGTGCTGATCTGAATGGTTGATGATGATGCTAAACACCAACGGTTCATAGCTGGGCGGCTGTAGGTAGCCCGACAGCGAGACATTGCCCGTTAGGGCCCCCGACTTACCCTGCACGCGCCCCTCTAGCGCTGTGCCCTGCAGGCGATTGCGCAGGGTACCGCTTTGGCCCGCGATCGCTAGTGAACCGTAAAATACCTGCCCCTGGGGATGACTCACCATCGCCTGCAGAGTAGCCGCAAAGGCATCGGGCGACACCAGATTATGGCGCGATAGCCCCGAACCATCCCGCAGCCGCAGTGCCGTAGCATTTACCCCTAGCTCAGTCAGGGCCGCCTTAACCGCCTCGCCCCCGGCCTGGCTCGCTTCCGTGACCTCTCCCCCTGCCGTCACTCCCAGGGTTTTGAACAGCGCCTCGGCGTAGAGGTTGTCGCTGTCTCGGTTGGCTAACAGCATCAGCTCCGCCACCGAAGGAGACTCCACCGCCGCCAGCTCTGGGTCGGCAATGGGAGTCGAATTTGGGGTTACGACCGTCTGCCCCACCGAGATCGACTGCCCCCTGAGTACTGATTCAAACGCCGCCGCAAACTGCTGAGCTGGGTTTAATACCGCCAGGTTGACGCGGCGTGGACTCTCTCCCTGGGCCATTTGCCCGGTTATGCGCACCGTCGGGGTATCCCCAGGGCGCCAAAGCGCTACGGATGCAGCGAACGTGCCAGTGGCGACGGTGGTTGAGTCGTTCACCACGGGCAGTGGCCCAGCGGGCAGCGCCTGGGGCCACACTAGGCTCAGCGGGCTGCCCACCTGGGTTGGGGCTAGCTGCAATGTCACGCTATTGCGATTCAAAATCAGGCTGTTGACCGGGGCGGCGTAGGCCCACTGGGCATCTTCCCATTCCCAGGTGGGGTTGGTGGCAAAGCCGGGAAAGTAAGAATCGTCAAGGACTAGGCGGCTGACCTGTCTCACTCCAGCCTGGGCCAGCTGTTGGCCAAGGTTTTCTATCTGAGCCGTGGTAAAGCTCGGATCACCTCGCCCCACAACTCTCAACGCCGTGCCGCCCTCGGCATTAAGAGCACCGTATACGGAGGTGCGGAGGCGGTAATCGCCCCCCAACTGGTGCGCCGCCGCTGCCGTAGTCAACAGTTTGATGTTAGAAGCTGGGGTAAAGAGGCGATCGCCGTTACGGTTGTAGAGCGGGCGCGGGTTTGCTCCCTGGGTTTGCAGCACCATACCTACGTAGGCGGTATTTAGCGGCGACTGATCGAGTGCAGCATCGAGCTGGGTAGCCAGTTGAGCTGGGCATAGTGCTGCGACGGCCTGGGTACTAGCCACTACGGGTATTAATAGACCCATGCCAACGGGAAGACTTACCCGCTTAACCCCTGGCGCTATGGCCGCAACCTTTCTAATCATCGGCTATGCCCCATCTCAGCTAGTCAGTTACGCCTCACCAATTCTTCCACTGTGATGACATTGTTGTCTGTCTCAATCACACGGGGGTGAGGCAGACCGACCTGAAGTAAGCTCTCAGAACTGCCAGCCCTTCCCCAGGCCAGTAGACCGAGGGTCAACAGAGAAAGCAGGAGCAGTCGCCACAAAGTATTTCGCCACAAAGTATTTCGCCACAGAGTATTTCGCCACAAAGTATTTCGCCACAAAGTATTTCGCCACAAAGTATTTCGCCACAGAGTATTTCGCATAAATCTAGTGTTTAGCTAACGACCAAGATAAGCGGCGGCAAGCAACCTTGGGAAGCCCACCAAGCTCTCGCAAGCGTCCGCTTCCTCGACGGGTTATGCTGCGTCCTGTTCACCTCCCTGTTTCATGTACTCACGCGATACGCGGTGTACGAGGCTTGAAGAAACATAGAATAACGTAAAGCCAATGAGAGGATGCAGCACCTCTAAGTGAAGCGGAGTTTTCAGATGGATACTGCAAAACTGAAGTGTCAGCAGCACCGGTAGACTGACAGCAAGCGATCGAACTCTGTTTGAGAAGGGAGCCATTAATGCGCCTGCCAGCAATACTAACGATAGTCCGCTATACCCGCGCACGAGCCACACGTGAATAGTCCACCAGGCAGGATCGCTAAAGTAGGCAATGCCAACCGTTAATACCTGAGCAATTAAGCAAACGTTAAAAACGATGGAAATCACATAGAAGCCAATCTTTACCCCATTTGAGACGGTGATATTGCGATCTTTCTCCAAAGCTGTAATCATGATTAGCTTGCTGTTTTTGCGAGTTTTAAGCTAGACAGTTTCTGCATGTATACCATGGCTTTATTCACGAGATCAGGGCCGGCTTTTTCGGGAGAACCGGTATCAAAGGGTGGGGCAGGATCGTACTCCAGTAGCAATTGAACGATCTTGGCAGTTTCCTCATCGTAAAGGATGCTCGCGATCGTCAAACCAAAATCAATCCCTGCTGTCACACCACCACCCGTGATCCGATTGCGATCGACCACGACCCGCTCAGTCCCCACCTCAACGCCTGGATGTGTCATCAGTTGTTGGCGCATTCCCCAGTGGGTCACGGCTCGATATCCCTTGAGCAGACCCGCTTTCGCCAGAAACTCCGATCCGCCACAGACAGACGTGACAAACTTTGCTGTGCTGCCCTGTTTGCGGAAAAACGCCAGCACTTCTGGATCGTCTACCACGGCTTGCTGTTCCATACCGCCGCCGACACAAATCACGTCCAGGGGTGGGCAATCGGCAAAGGTGGTATTCGGCACAATCGACAATCCATCATCGCAGATAATGGGGTCTAGCGCTTTCCAGATGCGATGTAGTGTGACATTGGGGAGGGCGCTAAAAACTTGATGGGGCCCGACCATATCCAGTGAGGTCATGCCGGGATAAAAAACCAAGCCAATAACGTAATTTTGGGGGTCGGTCATGAATTAATTTCCGTTGGGTGACTGCCTTGAATCTCCTCTTATACTAGAAGCGGCGATCAGCCCGGCATAGTCCTCGATCGGGTACTCTTTTCACCATGACTATTTCCTTGAGCCCATTATTTGAAGCAATCCACCAGGCAACGGATGAAGATAGCTTGCGATCGCACCTTGCGCCAAAACTCGGGGAATACTTTGCGGCCAAGCGATCGGGAATATTTTTCTTCGACCAACTTTTAACAGATCCAAGGTTTCAACCCGTTCTCAACCTTGCCCTGTCTCTGGAGCATAATCCAGTAGCGCGTTACGTCGCAGAACGCCATACTCCCATCCATGAGGGATTGGTGACGAGACCCAAGGCTTGGAAGTTAATCTGCCCTCGTCCGGATCATTGGCATGTGATGGCAGGGCCGATCGTCAGTCGTGGTCAATTAATCGGGACTGTAGGTTTCACTCGCGAACAGTCAATGCCTGCCTTCAATACACAAAATCTAGCCGACTTGAGCGCCGTCTGTTTACACTTGTCTGACTGGGTTTCAACCGTGCGTTCACCAAGTGTTTCCGCAGGAAAATCTCAACACCCATCATTCAAGGCAGATTGTTTGACGCCGCGTGAATTACAAATTGCTGAATTAGTCGCTTTGGGACGAACCAACGCAGAAATTGGGACTGAACTTTGGATTACCGAGAATTCTGTGAAGCAAGCGCTGAAGCGAATGTTCCGTAAGCTTGAGGTTTCATCCCGTGCCGAAATGGTGGCACAACTTTCAGCAACAAAATACCATGTGCCAAGTTTGAAACTGCCAAACCCTGATTATTAGCTTTTCGCTTACACGCTCACCGAACAATCAGCGGCATAACGGTGAAGTTGTGCGGCAGCAGATAACCTTGCACACTTACCGATAAACTGTATGCTGTCCACTCCAACGAAGTATTCTACCGCTGTAGGTCAAGGTGCTGAAAGATGTTTCATGAGCAATTTAAAGAAAAGCAGAGATGATGAATAGTCTCTGCCAATTTTCCCTTGACGCTTGAAGCTAGTACTTGAACAGTGGAATAATCCAGGCAGTAGCGATACTCATCAAAATTGCAATTTCCAGTACGATCATTGCTGTCATCGGTTGGAACCACCTGATCCAAGCTCCTTGCTGAACCTGTGACCACCACTGAGAGGCATGGGCTGGCCAGAGAGTAGGGCTATCTTTGTCACGAAACTGCCAAGTCAGCATCGACAACAGTAAGGGAGAGCCACCAACCTTGGCATTCATCAACAGGTGCACCGCGATCGCACCCACCATCACCACCCACGAAATCAGGTGAGCGTAGTACCAACCATGATTTAACTCTCCTTCAGGCAGCCAGGTTTCGTCCATCATCTTGCCGCTGAACAGTGCAAAGGTTAACGCCAGCAGGGCCAGGGTATTGGTCACACGATTCAAGGTGTACCACCAGATGGGTTTGCCTACCTGAGCCAGCTTGCTCTGAGAATCAGACTGAATCAGCCGCTTCTGTCCCCGGTGAAAGGAGTAGATCACAAATGCCGGAAATACCAGCAAAGTCCATAATCCAAAGGTGCCGTGGATGCCCTCAATATCCTGATAAGTGGGCAGGGGAATGCGTCCCCAGCGCCCGTCGTAGGTGTCGTAAGTCCAATAGGCAGTTAGGATGGCGGCAATCAGGAACAGTCCCGTCAGGCCATGCAAAGCCCGCAGGAGAAACGGTTGATAGGGACGGGAGGGTGAAATCTTCTTGATCATCGTTTTAGTAAATTGGTTCTAAGGTTGGATCAAACGTCTCAAGTCAATAACAGGGGCTAATTAAGCGCTTTCCATGGCAGCAAGGATGCCAAAACCGATAAATAAGGCACCCCCCAGGGCTGTCATCAGTCGCTCGGAGATGCGACCAGCAATGAGTTTGCACGGCGATGGCGGCACAGATAGCATGTCCCAGAATGGCTCCCAACAGTACCCCATGGGGATGGTGGGAAGAGGCCAAGGTAATGGTGGCAATTTGGGTGCGATCGCCCCATTCGGCAACAAAAGTGAGGGTAAAGGCTTCTATCACTACGGCTCTGGCCGACCAAGTGGCGATGCCCTGTTCTCGCTGCTCAACTGCTTCCAGGGCATCGGTCTGTTCCCCATCTAGAGTCTCTTTGCCAGACATGTGGCTGGCATCATAAAGCAGTTTTAACCCGAAGCCAATAAACAGAGCTACGGCCATGCCTTGAACATAGTGTTTTGGAAAAAATGATGCCAGTTGACCAATCCAGACCGACAATAAGGTCATGGCAGCTAACGTCGTCGTCACACCCAAAATACCCACCGCCGGGGATGGCGCATGGCTAAAATAGCGCCAATAAAAAAGGTTTTGTCTCCGAGTTCTGACAGCGTAATCATCAATAACCCAGATATAAATTCTGTCAAGAAATTCATGCACTACTCCAGCTAGTAGTGGATTGAGCAGGCATGACGGATATCTCAAAAGACCCCACCAAACCCACTCTCTCCGTGGACTCAGTGAAGGTCTCGCTGGCAAATTAGAAAGCTAATTTGCTATCTGAACCAGACTCATCACCAGTATGTTGATTCAGATAACGGGCTGTCATAGCCCAAGCTACTACCCTTCAACAATTCAAAAAGTATCACAATCTGGGCAGAAGTGGTAGAGGGTGGAAAAAACTAGCAAACAGGAACCTCCATCTCAGGCGGTACAACGCTACCCTAACCTGAGATAGCCTCATGATCATAACCGACTAACTTGCGGCGGTCGGTGTACATGGGTGTTGCTATGCGGCGTAATATGTGGGCGATTTAGGCTACTTTTCGATCGCAACGTTGGGCAAACGGCTCCATTCGTTCCATGAACCATCGTAGTTCCGAACATGGGGGTAGCCTAGCAAATATTTCAAGACAAACCAGATATAGGCCGATCGTCCCCCTACGGCACAATAGGGAAATATTTCCTTATCTGGGGTAATGCCATTGCCATTGAACAATGCCTGTAATTCATCAAATGATTTGAAGGTGCCATCATCATTGAGTGTCAGACTATGTTCAAGATGAATTGCACTGGGAATATGCCCAGCACGTTCTGTTTCTTCCGGTGGCTTCATGAGGTATACATCGCCCTGATATTCTGCAAGCGTGCGGACATCTAGCAAGACTTGATCGGGATTAGAAACTGCGGCTTGAACCTCGGCTGACAATACTCGCAAACTGATGTCCAATGGTTTAGGCAAGTATTGAGTCGGTGTAACTGTTGAGAACGCTGCTGTCACCGGGCGACCTTCCTCCATCCACTTTTGATGCCCCCCATTCAGCACTCTCACATCGGCATGTCCAATCATCTTTAGAAACCAGAAAATCCAGGCTCCAGCACCAGGATAGCCACCATAGGCGACAACTGTAGTGTCTTGGGTAATGCCCGATCGAGACAGCAAATTTGCGATCGCGGTCGGATCGAAGTTAATCCGAAGATCGGGTTGAAATAGATCGCTCAACCCATGCCAAAATACTGCCCCCGGAATGTGCTTATCTTGATAGAGGTCTGGATTCATATCAACTTCTATCACTCGCAGGCTCGGATCATCTAAGCGATCGGCAAGCCATTGGGGATCAACTAAGACGTCAGGATGAGCATAATAATGCATGGATGGTTCCTTAATTTACAAGGCTTCTAGATTAAGGACAGTCAACTCGTGGTGCATAGACCTCGTTCGGGTACACTTTGCCTGAATAGCAAGCGCAGAAATGATGGAAACTTCTTTGCCGTCTTTGTTTCAAGCGATCGCCCAAGCTCAAGCTGAATCAGAACCCTTGGTCTCAGAGAGGTATTTTTTCGGCAACGTCATCGGCATCGGTGTGCTTACCTGAACAACCCATTCTCAGGCTGAGTCTTGCAAGATTAAAATGCACTCTTAACACCGAACTCAGCCTCAATTTCATCTACAGCCTTATTCATGTTGCTTAAGTACAGTCCAAAGGAAACAGGGAGTAGGTGACAGGGAACAGAGTGCACTTGTTTCACTTGCACACTGCTATAAGCCAAGTAGCGACTGCGAGTCAGCGGAACTTAGTGATCTGTGCAACGTGTCAGGATGCAACCCTGTCAAAACAGGCAAATTCCGTCAAAGGCATGCCATCTCCTGCAAATCGTTGCGGTCTACGTGAGGAGCTTGAGCCGCTTCGGGTTCAAGCTTTGAGCAAATAGGCACCCGGTATCCGAGCGATCGCCCGAAGCTATGGGGCATACTCATTAAGATTCCTCTGGAGTTTCCTAACCGCTGAGTTGAGTTAGTCTGATCGTTATAAAGCAGTCATCGTCAACCGCCGCTCGGCAGAGGATAATCAAGATTTACAGGAAAGATTAGGGTAATTAGGTTTCCATAAATCGCCCCAAAGCCTCTGCTGTATGGCCAGGGTGCATTATTGACAGAGCTATGTTTATCTCATCGCTGGTACGGTTCAGTAACGTCTATTCTCTAGCATGGTGGCAGTCGTTGCTTCACCTGCTCGTGCAGCCGTTGATGCTAGTGGATAACCAGGGCCACATGATAGACGCCAATGCCGCCGCCAGCACACTGTTGGGAAAAGCAGCACCACGGCTGCTCGATTGCGCTTGGCCCAGTCCCTCGGAAGCGCCCGCAGAGGGTTGCCCTGAAACTGGCAATGGCGGGCACTTTTTTATGCCAACGCATCCCATAACGGTACTTCCAGGGGATGGCCGATCTCAACCTGTCACAGGTTTAGTGGTACCGCTGGGGAAAGAGGCCGGATATCTGGTGATTTTGCAGCCATCTGGCCAGGAGACCACAGCGCTCAAGCAAGCCGAACAGGCCCTGCGCGATCGCGAGCATGAGCTGGAGGTGTTTTTTACCCAATCCCTCAACGGCTTCTTTTTTATGATGCTAGATCAGCCGATCCAGTGGGACGATACGATTGATCGAGAAGCGGCCTTAGATTACGTGTTTGCCCATCAGCGGGTTACCAAGTGCAATCAGGCGATTCTAGAGCAATACGGGTTCGCCGAGTCTGAGTTTTTAGGACTGACGCCAGCAGATTTCTTTACCCATGACCTAGAGGCCGGTCGCGCAGTATGGCGAAATTTTTTTGATCAGGGGCGGCTGCAAACCGAAACCCAGGAGCGCAAAGCCGATGGCTCACTGATGTGGATTGAGGGCGACTATGTCTGCCTTTATGATCACCAAGGCCGAATTACTGGCCACCTGGGGGTGCAGCGTGAGGTCACCGAGTTGAAAGTGGCGATCGCCGCCCTGGAAGCCAGTGAAAACAACTATCGACTGCTGGTCGAAAATCAAACCGATCTGGTCGTTAAGACGGATGCCGATGGACATTTTTTATTCGTCAGCCCCTCCTATTGCGACCTGTTTGATCAATCCCCCCAGGCGCTGTTAGGGCAGCAGTTTATGCCGCTGGTTCAGGCCGAAGATCGACCGCTAACGGCCCAGGCGCTGGCGGCGCTGGGGCAACCGCCCCATACCGCTGAGATCGAGCAACGCGCCCTGACTCGCTTAGGCTGGCGTTGGCTGGCCTGGTCTAATCAAGCCATTTTAGATGACGGGGGAAATGTCGTCAGCATCGTGGGCGTCGGTCGCGATATTACCGATCGCAAGCGCCATGAAACCAGCATTTATGAACTGTCCCAGCGGCTCTCTTTAGTCACCCGCTCGGCCCAGTTAGGGGTTTGGGATTTAGACCTCTCCACCGGTCAGCTCCTGTGGGATGCCCGCATGTACAAAATATATGGCCTGGCCCCAGGAGATCCCCAACCCGACTACGAAAACTGGCTGACTCGGGTGCACCCTGACGACATAGAAGCGGTTCAAGCCGTCTGGCAAGCCCTGCATAGGGGGGGTGAAAATACCCATACCGAATTTCGGATTATTTGCCCCAGTGGCGAAACCCGCTATATCGAAGCCCACACTATTGCCAAACGTGACCCCAAGGGGCAGATCCAGCGGCTGACGGGGATCAACCGAGACATCACCGATCGCAAGCGAGATGAAATGACCCTGCAAAATACCAGCCAGCGCTTAATGTTGGCCACCAAAGCGGCCCAGATGGGCATTTGGGAATGGCAGTTGGAGGGCAATCGCCTGGTGTGGGATGAGCGCATGCACGAAATCTTTGGCGTTCCCCTCGATGCCTTTACGGGCACCTACCGGGATTGTGAGGATCGAGTGCATCCGGAGGATCTGCCTCATTATTATGCTCGCCGGGATGAGGCGCTGGCCTCTGGCAACCTGGCTAAATTTGAATTTAGAATCGTGCGGCTCAACGGGGAAGTGCGTCATATTGAGTCCTGCTTCAATGTGATTCGCGATGCGGCTGGTCAACCTATACGCATCATCGGCATCAATCGGGATATTAGCGATCGCAAACAGTCTGAGCTAGCCCTGGCAAACGCCCACCACCAGCTCCAGGCGCTGATGCAAAACGCCCCCGCTATCATGGGACTCTTTGACGAAACTGGACGGTATCAGCGAGTCAATCCCAGTACAGTTAACCTGTTAGGTTTACCCGAATCAGAGATTGTTGGTCGTCGCTTTGACGAGATTCACAGGCCAGAAATGGCCGCTGGATTTATGGCCCAAATCCAACAAGTCATGGCCAGCGATCGCCCTGTGACGGTAGAAGAGCATCTGGTCAATGCCTCAGGCGAAGAGCGAATTCTGCGAACGGTGCTGTTTCCAGTGCTCAAGCCCCCCGGTCAACCCCAGATTCTGGGGTTAGTCTCCACCGATATTACCCCCCTGGTTACGGCCCAAGAAACCTTACAGCGCCAGGCCACCCGTGAGCGCTTATTACGAGAAATCTCCGGCAATATTCGCAGCAGTCTCGACCTGAACTCGATTCTCGACAACGCCGTGACCGGCATTCGCCAGTTTCTGAATGCCGATCGCGTCGTGGTGTACCGCTTCAACGCCGACTGGGGCGGCGACATGATCGTAGAGTCGGTGATCACCCCCTGGACTGCCGTGTTAGGCGAAACGCTACGCGATCCCTGCTTTGCTGAGCAGTGGATAGAGCCCTATCGCCAAGGCCGGATCAGCCAAGTGACCGATGTGCTCACGGCAGATATAACGCCCTGTCATCGGAAACTCTTGACCCACTACCAGATTCGGGCCAATTTAGTCGTACCGCTGGTGGTTGAAAACAGCCTCTGGGGCCTGCTCTGTATTCATCACTGCCAGGGGCCTCACCCATGGCAACCTGAGGAAGTTGCCTTTGTACAGCAGTTAGCCGACCAGGTCGAAATCGCCATTCAACAGGCCAGGCTGCTGAGAGAAACAACGGCTCGTGCCCAGCGAGAACAACTGCTGAATGAAATTGTCACCCTGATGCGGGGGAGTTTGGATCTCTCCACCATCATTGAACGCACCACTCAGAAGCTACGGGCAGAATTTCAAGTCGGGCGCTGTCTCTTCATTCGCTGCAATCAGGATGACGATTATTTTGAATACAACACCTGTGCCCTAGCCCCCGACATGTTAGATCTCACCGGCCTGCGTCTGCCGCTGCAGGACAGCCCTTACATCATGTCTATCTTGTCCCAAGCATCGCCCAAGGCAACCTGTGACATGATGGCCGAGTCGACCGTGGCCAACTTGAGGTCCTTTGCCCAGGCCTTTCGGATTGGGGCGGCCCTGAGTGCGGCCATTCGCGATCAAGCGGAAGTTAAAGGTATTTTATGTGTTCACCATGCCACGCCCCGACAGTGGACGGAACATGAGCAAATTTTGATCCAACAGGTGGCCGATCAACTGGCGATCGCCATTCAGCAGGCCGAGCTTTATCAGCAGGCACAGGCAGAAATTGCGGAGCGGATGCGCCTCGAAGAGCAGCTTCGCCACGATGCCTTTCACGATGCCCTCACCGGTCTACCCAATCGGGCTCTACTCTTAGATCGCCTCCAGCTAGCCATTCAGCGCTATCAGCGATCGCACTATGCCCTCAATGCCCAGCCCCACCCACCTACCGCCATCCATAGTGAGTTTGCGGTGCTGTTTTTAGATCTAGATCGCTTTAAAGTCATCAACGACAGTTTGGGCCATAGCTGTGGCGACCAATTGCTTAAGGTGGTGGCCAATCGGCTCACCACCTGCCTGCGAGAGGTAGATATTGCTGCCCGGTTGGGCGGCGATGAGTTTGTTATTTTGCTCGAAGACCTCACCGATCTCCAGTATGTGATCGAGATTACGCAGCGCATCCATGCTGTTTTAGAAAAGTCCGTGATGCTGGCTGACCAAGACATCTTTGTCCACGCCAGTATTGGCATTGCCATGGGCTCGATCATCGCTTCGACCCCAGAACAAATGCTTCGAAATGCCGATATTGCCATGTATGAGGCGAAGAAGAATAATCAAGAATATGTTGTTTTTGATGCTTCGATGCATGCGATCGCACTAACTCGAATGACCCTGGAGAATGATCTCTGCCATGCCATTAAACGAAACGAATTGAGCCTGTTCTATCAGCCCATTGTTTCGCTGAAAACGGGTAAAATTTCAGGCTTTGAAGCCCTGGTTCGCTGGCAACATCCGACCCGTGGTTTACTCTTTCCGGTTGACTTTATCGATGTTGCCGAAGAGACTGGCTTAATTGCCGCCATTGATTTATGGGTTTTACAAGAATCTTGTCAGGCGCTTCGCCGCTGGCATGAAATTGCCCCCGATCTGGCTGACGTCACCATGAGTGTTAACCTCTCTGGCAAGCAGTTTTCTCAGCCTAACCTAATCCAACAAATTGATCATGCTCTACGGTGCGCTAACCTGACTGGCAAGCATTTAAAGCTTGAGATTACCGAAAGTGTTTTGATTAAGAACAATAGTTTAGCCATCAATCTACTGAATGAATTTAGAGCTCGTAATATTCAGGTATGCATGGATGATTTTGGCACGGGTTATTCATCTCTTAGCTATTTGCATCAGTTCCCGGTGGATGTGCTTAAAATTGACAAGTCATTTATTCTTAACTTAAGTGTTGATCACACCAGTTCACGGGATCATAAAATCGTGCAGGCGATTATTACCTTAGCTCTCAATCTCAATCTACAGGTGATCGCCGAGGGGATTGAGCATGAAGGCGTGCGCGCCTGTCTCCAAGCCCATCACTGTCAGTTTGGCCAGGGCTATCACTTCTCGCCAGCGATCGCCTTTGATGCCGCCACACAACTCTTGATAGATCAGCCATTTCAGTCATCGGCGCGATTCTGCCACGAGGGCTAGTACTCTGAGGCGGCAATAACCCAGCTGTTTACTCACGCGGAAACCCTTATGAGACCTGGGGTTCCCGTTCTGCCCTCTGCCTTCTTACTTCTGCCTTTCGGGACTAGGCAGATCTGGCCCCATTGTCCGACGTTGGTCTAGTGGGGGCGTCATGCAGATAACGTTAGTGTCGGCTTCAGCCTCCCAGACCTCAATGACGCTGCTTGAGAGTTTCGACCTGCTCGGCGATCGCCGGATCGTAGAGCCGCAGGTAGTTCCAATAGCCGCCAAACACCGATCGCACGTACCCCTTGGTCTCAGGAAAGGGGATTTTTTCGGCAAAGTCGTCGGCATCGGTATAGCCGCCCTGGTTGATCCATTTCGCCACGTTACCCGGCCCGGCGTTATAGCTGGCCACCGCAAACAGCGAGTGGTTGTCGTACTCGGCGTGGG
Source organism: Nodosilinea sp. LEGE 07088 (assembly GCF_015207395.1). Lineage (GTDB taxonomy): Bacteria > Cyanobacteriota > Cyanobacteriia > Phormidesmidales > Phormidesmidaceae > Nodosilinea. The sequence goes on along the minus strand of NZ_JADEWX010000013.1, from coordinate 15,784 downwards.
TGTAGTTGAGGTACCAGGTGCCCAGCTTGACGTTGTCGGTGGGGTCGTTGAGGTCGTAGTCGGGCAGCCCCGCCTGGCCCTTGATCCACTCGGCGGTGGCGGGCATCACCTGCATTAGACCCGCTGCCCCCACCCCAGAGCGAATCTGGGCCTCAAAGCGCGACTCCTGACGCATCAGCGCCGCCACCAGCAGCGGGTTGAGCTGGCGCTCCGCCGACCAGGTGGTGATTAAATCGGCGTAGGGTAGGGGATATACCCCGTGCCAGTAGTCGGGGCGCTGCTTGAGGGTTTTTACAGTTTTGAGATCGGCGGGGTCATCGGCCAGGCCCAGGCTAGAGATTTGGTAGATGCCATCGATATTGTCGTTGGTGCCCAGGCGCATGAGCCCGTCGGTAAACTGTTCCTCGGGGGTAGGGTCTTGGTAGTTGTCGTACTCTAGCTGCCAGCGCTCCCAGGCCTGCTGGTCTTGGCCCAGCAGGTAAAGCTCTTGCAGGGTAGCCGACCCAACGGGCAGGGAGGTGCGCTGGCTCAGGGGAGCCACGGCGGGGGTCTGCGATCGCACCGTCTTAAAGTCGCCCACGTTCCACCCCAGGGCCACCGCCGATCGCCAGGCGTAGTACGACTCGGGGTGGCGAGCAATCACGCTCTCCAGGGCATTTTGAGCCACATCGGCCTGGCCCAGCTGGCGGCCCCACTTGCCCACCCAAAACCCGGCATCGGCGGCCAGGTCGCTGTCGGGGCTATATTTGAGTACGTCGCGGGCCCAGCTCAAAGCCATGGTCAGATCGCCCTGGTCAGCGGCGTTGAGGGCATTGGTGAGGCGAATGTCGGCGGCAGCGTCAGAGTCTTTGTACTCTTTGAGGATGAGTTCGCGAGTGGCCTGGGCCGATTCGGCACTGTTCAACTTATCCAAGACTTCGGCCCGCGCTTGCAGTGCCTCTGCCGCCCGGTCAGGGAAACGATTCACCACCTGGTCGAGCACCCCCAGGGCTCTGTCATCGGGCAGACTCAGAGACAGACGCAGCAGGCCCGTGGCGGTTTCGGGCGCGTCGGGGAACTGCCGGTCGAGCTGGCTATAGAGAGCAATGGCGCGATCGCGCTTGCTAGTCACCTGAAAACCTCGCGCCGCCCGGTAGAGATTGCGAGGCGACGGCGGGGCTTTAGCGTAGGCTACTGCCGCATCGCCATAGCTGTCGATGCGCCAAAAGCCGAAGCCTACCGTTTGCCAATCTTCAGGACTCAGCTGGTTGGCAAATTCCGTTTTGAGGCGCAGCAGAGCCGCCCCAGCGTTAGGGTGATGCAGCCCAGCTCGCGCCATAATCATTAACATCGGCAGGGCATCGGCTCGGTGGGGGTCAGCGGTCAACCGCTGGTAGGCCACCTCTACCGCCTTAGGATGGTGAGGAAACTGCTGCACTAGCTGATCCCAGTAGGCCGGGTCTTGCTGGCCCAGCTCAAACAACAACGGTGCGATCGCGCCATTGCCCTCGTACTCTTGCAAAATTCGCTGCTGGGTCTGCTGGGCGACCGACCCCTGGCCTGTCGCCCGCTGGGCCTGGGCCAAAGCCAGCGCCACGTAGGGGGCCAGGGTCGGATAATCTTGCTCTAGCCCCTCCAGCAGGGGAAGGGCGCTACCCCCGCGATCTTGAGCGATCAGGTCGAGGGCCAGCAGATACCGAGCCCGATTGCGGCTATGGGCATCACGACTCTCGGCCAGGGGGAGCAGTGCTTCCTGGCGTTGAGCCGGGGGTTGCAGCGCCAGCGCCAGCACCGGGCCATCGTCGTGGCCCACAAAGTGCTCTAGCCCCGGCAGCAGCGATTCTTCTAGAATGCGATCGGCTTGGTCACCGGGGGAGGTGGTATGCACCAATGCCGCTACCATGCCCAGCGATAGGGCGCTCACCCCTGCGATCGCGACCGCAGGAAGGCTAGACTTCAATCGTTTAACCATGGGGTGCCCTTTGAACCTAAGCAATGACGTCTAATAATAATGAGGGGTCTGGCGATTAGCAAAACGATTGACCTCAGCTCGGCCAGATAGAGATCTAGCAACGACCCAGGCTAGTGCTGCCGTTCTATCTTACCTATCCAATTCAAAAGTGACGTGGCTATCCCCAGACCTAGTTCCCAATTTCACCCGAGTCGTCGCGTCCGGCCGCCGCCGCGCCCGATGGTGGTTCACGGTTTATAGTAAACAGAGCATACTCATCCTTAGGTTGAATGGAATTTCACGCCTCTAATACTCCCCTGCTCGACTGGTCTGGCGACGGGCTGATGGTTGGTCTTAGCGAAGCCGCTCTGCCCCTCTCCGGTACTCTGGCCGACCTCAACAGTCGCGTCTCTGGGCTGCTGCAAGACCTGATTGACGATACTGAATTCACCGGCAAAGAGGGTAGCGCAGCCATTACCCGGGTGGGTTCCGGTGCCAACATACGCAAGTTAGGCATTGTCGGCTTGGGAGCCGCTGAGGCGATCGCCCCCGACACCCTGCGTCGCGCCGCCGCCACTGCCGCCCGCCTGGCCAAAAAAGAAAAATGTGCCTCCCTGGGGCTGAGCCTGCCGATCTATCAAGACAATGCCGCCCTCACGACCCAGGCCCTGGCCGAGGGGGTTTACCTGGCCCTGCATCAAGACACCCGCTTTAAGTCTGACGACAAGGCCAACGGCACGGTCGATCACATTCATTTACTCGGTCTGCCCGACCAGGAACCCAGCCTGCAAGCGGCCCAGGCCATCTGCGACGGGGTGATTTTGGCCCGCGAGCTGGTATCGGCCCCGGCCAATGTGGTCACCCCCGAGGCCCTAGCCCAAACCGCCCAAGACATTGCTACCGCCCACGGCCTAGAGCTAGAGATTCTCGAACAGGCGCAGTGCGAAGCCCTGGGCATGGGAGCTTACCTGGGGGTGGCCAAGGCCTCTGACCTGCCGCCCAAGTTTATTCACCTCACCTACAAGCCGGCGGGTACCCCCACCCGCAAGCTGGCCATTGTGGGCAAGGGCCTCACCTTTGACTCGGGCGGGCTCAATATCAAAGGGGCCGGCAGCGGCATCGAGATGATGAAAATAGATATGGGTGGGGCCGCCGCTACGCTGGGGGCGGCTAAAGCGATCGCCCAGCTCAAGCCCGATGTGGAAGTGCACTTTATCAGCGCCGCCGCCGAAAATATGATCAGCGGCCACGCCATGCGACCGGGCGATATTCTCACCGCCTCCAACGGCAAAACCATTGAGGTCAACAACACCGATGCCGAGGGCCGCCTCACCCTGGCCGATGCCCTGGTGTTTGCCGAAAAACTCGGGGTCGATGCCATTGTCGATTTAGCCACCCTGACCGGGGCCTGCATTGTGGCCCTCGGCGACGACATCGCCGGGTTGTTTAGCGAAAATGACGAACTGGCGGCGGCGATCGCCACCGCTGCCAAAGCCGCTGGCGAAAAATTCTGGCGGCTACCCATGGAAGAAAAATACTTCGACGGGCTCAAGTCGATTGTCGCCGATATGAAAAACACCGGCCCTCGCCCCGGTGGATCGATTACCGCCGCGCTGTTTCTCAAGCAGTTTGTTAACGACACCCCCTGGGTGCACCTCGACGTGGCTGGCCCAGTGTGGACTGAAAAGGAAAGCGGCTACAACAACCCCGGTGGCACCGGCTTTGGAGTGCGCACCCTGGTGCAATGGGTGCTTGCCTAGGCTATCCGCCAGCAAACTGCGGCTCGATATCGGTCAAGCACGGGTGGGGCCGCAGTCTGTTATTGAGGTCAGCACCACACGAACATACCTGTTGTGGGTTGGGTAAACGTCTCTATCCGAGCCATCCCTTAAAACGGATCCAAATATCAGCCTTAGTTTTTACGGCAACTCGTCTTAGCACATTGCTCAACGGCAATATCTACTGGTAATTACGTATTGACGAAATTGCCTAGGTGTGAGGTGGGCTACTGCCAATACAATTGGAATCGGCTATTATGGCAAGCAAATATTGAAGTAAACGGTTTGTAGGGTTGGCGCTTAGCACGACTATAGCTGCGACTTTGATGTTTGGCCCATCGATATTTTGGTTCGGAGAGACTCGTGACTATCTATATTGGGAACTTGTCCTTTCAGGCATCTGAGGACGATATTAAAAGTGTTTTCGCCGAGTATGGCGAGGTCACCCGCATAAGTCTGCCCATCGATCGTGAAACCGGTCGCAAGCGCGGTTTTGCCTTTGTTGACATGGCTGATGAAGCCAAAGAAGACCAGGCCATTTCTGAGCTAGACGGGGCTGAGTGGCTGGGTCGCGAACTGCGGGTCAATAAAGCTCGACCTCGCACCGACGATGGCGGGGGGAGCGGGGGCCGACCCAATCGCAGCAACCGCTTTTCCCACAATCCTCTCTAGCTGGGTTGCCCCCAGCGGCAGGCATGGGGTCTATTGAGGCGTTGGCACTAGCTAAACCCTACTGCTGAAGCAGGGGCGCTTAGTAAGCGTCCCTGCTTCACTGTTTTGAGTACCTGGTTTTAGGCTATTCTGCACACACCGCCATTGGTAGGGCAGGCATGGCACGGTGGCGATGGATAGTGAGTTTAGTCGGGCTGGTGCTGGTATTGGCGGCTTTGCTGGTGCTGGTCGATGGGCTGTTGCGATTCTACGGAGTCTTAGCCCTGGTATCGCCGCTGCTGGCGCGCCTGGTGGTGGGTGGGATTGTGGTCGCTGGCCTGGGAGCGCTGGGATATGGTCTTTATCGATTAAGGCCGTTTCTACGGCCCCGGCGACGACGACCGCGACCCCAGGCCCCTCGCCGCCCAGAGGAGGCCGCCGCCGCTAGCCTCCAGGCGGTGCAGCACCAGGTCGATCAAATTCAAGACCAGGTCACTCGTCAGGCACTGCGGCAAAAGGCTCAGGCGTTGCAGACGTCGAGCGATCGCGCCCTAACCCTTACCGTTTTTGGCGTCGGTTCGGCGGGCAAAACGGCCATTATCAACGCTTTACTGGGGCAGACCGTGGGTGAAGTGGGGGCCGCCATGGGCACGACCCAGACCCCTCAAACCTATGCCTGGCAGCTGCCTCGGCTGCCTAGATCGCTACAGCTAATCGATACCCCCGGCATTGCTGAGGTGGGGGTATCGGGCACCGAGCGCGAGCAGGTGGCGCGGGAGCTCGCCGCTGCTGCCGACCTGATTTTGTTTGTGGTGGACGACGATCTGCGCCAGGCCGAATACGCCGTCCTGCAAGGGCTGATGGCCATGGGTAAACGGCTGCTGCTGGTGTTGAATAAGGCCGATCGCTATCCCGAGGCCGATCTGGCAGCGCTGCTCGACCGGCTGCGATCGCGGCTGGTGCCGCCCCTCAGCTCAGACGACGTGGTGGCGATCGCGGCCCTGCCCCAACCCCTGCCTCAGGTTGGCGGCGGTTGGCTGCAAATGCGCCCCAATCTACGGCCCCTGCAAGCTCGTCTGGTGGATGTATTGCGGGAAGAGGGCGAAACCCTGATCGCCGACAACCTGTTGCTGCAAACCGAACAGCTGGGGGCCGCCGCCCGGCAACAGATTGATACCCAGCGCCAGGCCGAGGCCGAGGCCATTATCGATCGCTACCAGTGGCTGGGGGCGGGGGCGATCGCCATCACCCCCCTCCCTGGCCTCGATTTTTTGGCTACGGCTGCCATCAATGCCCAAATGGTGGTTGAACTCAGCCAGGTCTACGGCGGCGAGGTCAGCCTGGAAGAGGGCAAAGCCCTGGCCCTATCGGTGGCCAAGACGCTCACCGGCTTAGGTGTGGTCAAGGGCACCGTCGATCTGCTGGCCCTGGGGCTGCAAACCAACCTGGCGACCGTAGTCGCTGGGCGCGCCCTGAAGGGGATTAGCGGTGCCTACCTGACCCGCATCGCCGGCAAGAGCTTTGTCGAATATTTTCGCCAAAACCAGAGCTGGGGCGACGACGGCATGGGGGCCGTCGTTGAGCAGCAATTTCGCCTCAACCAGCGCGATGCGGTGATGAAGGCGTTCATTCAAGAGGCCGTCGATCGGGTGGCGACGTGGGCACCCGATCAACCCTGAAGAAAACCCAACGTTATTACTCTGCCCAGCCAGCTATCTAGATTCTGTGGGCATAATACAGGGTAACCATATCTATTTATCTCTGTCAGCCTTGACCCGAGCTAGTCTCGGGCAGGCTGACTTTTATGTTTGAGAGGGTCTATATCAGCCCGGCATGCTCAAAGTCGGCGCAGTCAATGGCCGATTCGGATAGGGCAACTTTAGGATGAATCGGGCATTTGAGCCGATGGTCGTTGGTGAAGTAGCGGCATTCGGCGCAGGGAATTTTGTGCATCACCGTGGCTCGGCTGACCCCATCGCGCACTGCTGAGATTAAGTTCCAGGCGGTGATGACCACCAGACTCCAGGCCAAGACAAAGCAGAGGGGCACCAGCACCAGCTGCACAGTCGATAGTAGCCAGACGGGGAGCACCAAAAGTTCTAACACCATAGGAGTCAAGTTGCAGATCCAGGTTTTCAGCGTGGACTACGATCCTAGCTCTAGTCCATGGCCTGAACGACAATTTATTGAATTGAGATATTCTGAAACATCCCGCTAGGGTCGTTAACCCGGCCGAGTTAACCCTAGGGCTGTCTGCCCTCGGTGGCGATCGCCAACTGCACCCCCGGCAGCGATCGCAGCTGATCCATCACCGCTACCACCCGACCGTAGCTCACCGACTGGTCGGCCCGCACTACTACCAAGCCGCCATCGGTCAGGGTGCCCAGCGATTGAATCGCCTCAATCAGCTGTTCATCGGTCACTGCCCGATCGCCCACAAAGGCTTCCCCCGCCGCATTGATCGTCACCACCACCTGGCGCTGGGCCTGGGTCTCGGCGGTCTCGGCTCCCGGCAGGGTCACCGGCAGCCCCTCATTGCGGGTGAGAAATAGGCTCGACAAAATAAAAAATGCCAGCACCGCAAACACCACATCGATCATCGGCACGATGTTAATTTGCAGCGGCGTTTCGGGGTCTTCGGGCAGATGCATCATCAAAATTCCTGAAGGGAATGTCCAGACAAACCGAATTAAGCAGAACGAGCCATCGTCAGCAGCTTTTCGGCCACCGCATTCGCCACCGGCATTACCGATAGACGATTGCCCCGACGCACCACCCACAACTCCTCGGGGCTAAAGGCGGTGCGCAGGTCATCCAGGGTTATGCTAGTCGCAAAGGTCTCTAGATAGCCCACCGTCACTGTATACCAGCGGGGCTTTTCGGGGGGAGATTTAGGGTCGTAGTATTTGCTGGCGGCGTCAAACTGGGTGGGGTCTACTACGTTAATGTCGATGATCTCCATCAGACCCACAATACCAGGGGGTTTGGTGTTGGAGTGGTAGAAAAAGGCCCGGTCGCCCAGCGCCATACTGGTGAGAAAGTTGCGGGCCTGGTAGTTGCGCACCCCGTCCCACAGCTCGGTGCGATCGCGCTCCAGATCGCCAATGCTGTAGACATCCGGTTCAGATTTCATCAACCAGTAGGCCATGGCCCAGTCCCTCCTTCAACACAGCAACTAGGGCTTCTCCCTCGGCTCGCAGCACGGCCTCCCGGCCACCCTTTTCCCCATCCCCAAGGCTGATTGCGATCGCCTCTGGCGGCGGGTCGATCAAGCGCTCCGCCCATTCAATGGCAACGATGCCTGGTGTAACCTCACTACCCTCCCAGTAGCTGGCCAGCTCCAGCGACTCAGCCTGCTCCGGGGTCAGGCGATACAAGTCCACATGGTAAAGGGGCACGCGCCCCGCCAGATACTCGTTGATCAGGGTAAAGGTGGGGCTACTGATCGGCTCCTCAATTCCCAGTCCGGCCCCTAGCCCCTGCACCAGCGTCGTCTTGCCGCTGCCCAGGTTGCCTGACAGCAGCAGCACCGTCCCCAGTGGGCAACACTGCCCCAGCCGAAATCCTAGCTGTTGGGTGGCCTCAGCATCCGGTAGGCCAACCGTAAACGACCACTGCGCCATGGCCCTCCACTACCGACATTATGTTTACCGCTTTACTCTATCTGAATGCGTGCGTTTTAGGGCTGGTCTGCCAGTGCTCCCTAGGTGAGCCAACAAAATTTTTCATGCGTGAATAGGGGAAATGAGCGCGGCTAATCAGTAGGGTTGGGATCTTTGAAATTGCTTTAAAAAAAACAACGAAATATTTTGGTTTTATTCCAACCGAAGATTGGGTGAGTTTAAATTGCAAGCAGAAGGTCTGACATCCTCTTATACTTATTATTAGGTTGAACTGGTTAGGCCAAATCGTCTCAACCCAGCCAATCCCTAGCTCTTTGCTACCTAGGGAAAGCTCACTCACTTCAACTCAGCCTGGCTTAGAGCGTCTCGACTGTTTTAGGATTTTGACTTGTTCTAACAGTCTTTCTTCAGGATCCAGGTCCTTCAATTGGGTGCAGAAGCCATGATTAAGTTAACTGTCGAGCAGATTCTTGCCTCTATTGAAGCCCTATCAATAGCTGAAAAGGAAAAGCTAAAATCTAAGCTCCCGATTGTATTAGCTGTCCCTGATTCAGGAGCAGAACTAGGGCAGTCTGCAGTGCAAACCCAGTCTTTCTCCGTAGGCCGAGATTTTCAGATCCAGGGAGAAGGGACAACTGCGGACTTCAGCCAAACCCTAACAACCGTAGGATCTAGCGAGAACCGCCTGCCCGAACCAACATCCTCAGCCCAAGATTCACAGGCTATTATTGCTGCGATCGCAGATCTCAAGCAGGCGATCGCAGCCAATGCAGAACTCAATTCAGCCGAAAAGCAAACCGCCGCCGTCCCCATCCAAACTCTGGAAGAAGAGCTGCAGAAACCGGAACCTGACAAAGGTTTAGTTGATCAAGCCGTCACTGCGCTGAAGAAAGGGTTGGACGGGGTTCAAGTTCTGGCTGAACCCGTTAGGAAAGTTTCATCGCTGGTGGCGAAAGCCTGGTTTGTCCTATGACTGAAGGGTCTCGTCAGCCGGGTTCAGACAGTCGCCAGTCCCAAGATTTGCAGATTGGGCGTGATTTCCAGGTCGAAGGATCGGGGCATCGAGTCGACTTTTCTCAGACCCATATTGAAACTCAAATCATTCAGCAAACCTCTGTGGCAGCGGTACAATCTCGCCCCTTGATTACCGCCTCTCCCTACAAAGGTCTGAAAAAATTTGAGGCCACCGATCGCGAGCGATTTTTTGGCCGCGAATCTCTGATTTCTGATCTGCTCACTCACCTGACCACCCATCGCTGTTTGATTTTGTTAGGGGCCTCCGGCAGTGGTAAGTCGTCTCTGGTACGGGCCGGAATCATTCCCAAGCTGTTAGAAGCGCAGGGCACAAACTTGATTGATCTGACCTTGACCCCCGATGAAGATCCCTTTGACTCTCTTTATGCCAGTTTGCTGGGTCACTTTAAGCAGGCTGAGGCCAGGCTGGCTCGTCTTGGTGCTCCCAATACCCTCGTCCAGGTCGTCCAGCAGCTGCAGGCACCCAGCACCCCCTGGGTCATTTTCGTCGATCAATTTGAGGAATTGTTCACGATTAGCCATCCTCAAAAGCGGGAGGCATTTATCACCAGTTTGGTGAATCTCCAGCGCTGGATGGCAGAGCCGCAAGAAAAATCTGCCCTCGGAGCTGGTTCCCGATCGCTTTACCTGATCCTGGCCATGCGAGCCGACTTCCTCGATCAGTTTGCGCCCTATCGCGGCTTGGGCCAGCTGACCGAGCGCTACCTGCGCTTTATCACCAACATGACCCGTGAAGACTTGCAGCGGGCGATCGCCAACCCCGCCAATTTACACGGCGTTGCCTATCAGGAAGGGCTGCTAAAAGAAATCCTCAACGATTTGCAAGGCCAGCCGGGTGAACTCCCGCTGCTGCAGTACACCCTGGATTTACTCTGGAAAAGCGCCCACCTGGAAGACCGACTGATCTGCTGTGACACCTATTGGGCGATTGAAGGAGTGCAGGGTGCCCTGCGTCGGCACGTCAACGAAATCTACGATCAGCTATCGCCCGCAGACCAGCGCCGGGCTCGCCAAATTTTTCTCAGCCTGGTCGATATGTCTGCCCGCCGAGACAATCCAGAGGGACCGAGCAAAGCGGTCAGCCGTCGGGCCTACGTCTCCCAGTTCGCCGATCCAGAAACCCGGCGGGTACTCATCCATCTGATTGATGCCAACCTGCTGGTGAGCAATTGGCGGAGGGCAACGGGCGATGCTCAAGACCAGGCCGCCATTGAAGCCCGGCCACAGGATGAGGACTTAAATGACGAGGCCGCTTCCAGTCGCGCCACTGTAGAACTCGCCCACGAGACCCTGATTCGGTCGTGGTCTAGGTTGCAAACCTGGCTGGAAGAAAATCAGGCCGTTATCAACCTCAAACACCGGCTCTCCGATGAGGCACGGCACTGGCATACCCTCACCCAGACAGACCCCGACAAGGCCGTTGATGAACTCTGGCGAGGCTCTAAACTGGAGCAGGTGGTGGAACTTCAGCACGATGGGGTGTTCGATGCGCTGTTTGGGGGCCTAGACGCTGCCGAGACCGAGTTTATCCAGGCGGCCACAGACGAGCGCGATCGCCAACACCGCGAACAAGAAGAACGCCGTCAGCAAGAACTGCGCCTCTATCGCAATTTAGCTATGAGCGCGGGCATTGCTCTAGTCGTAATTCTCGGGTTAGGAACCGCCGCTACTCTGGGGTGGCGATCGGCCCAACGGCAGGAAATTGAAGCCCTGATCACCGCTGCCGATGCCAGCTTTATCGCCAATCGGCACTCCCTTGACACCCTGGTAGCGGCCCTAGAGGCAGGCGATCGCCTCCAAAAATCCTTCTGGTTTCGAGGTGATCCCAACCTCCGGACTGATACCCTTCAGGTGGTCTCCCAGGCAGTTTACTGGGTGCGGGAACAGGGTAGCCTATCGGGCCACGAACAGTATGTAGAAGGGGTTGCCGTTAACCCAAATGACTCTCCAAAAGACCAGATTGCCACTGCGGGCAGAGACGGTACGGTTAGGCTCTGGACGCCCGATGGAGACGAAACAGACACCTTGATAGAGCAAGACGTGCCCTTTTCCTACATCGCGTTCAACCCGGATGGCTCCAGATTGGCCATGGCCGATTATGAGGGCAAGGTGGCGTTATGGTCCCGGCAGGGCGGCGCTCTACAAACCCTAGGAAACGCTGAAAATAGCCATCAAAAAGCTGTACGCAGCATTAGTTTTCATCCAACCGAGCCTCGCCTTGCCACCGCCAGCGACGATGGCACCGTCAAAATCTGGGATTTTAACAGTCAACTACTTGACACACTCTCTGAACATCGCGATGCCGTCAATGCCGTGGCCTATAGCCCTGATGGCAAATTTTTAGTCACAGGCGGAGATGATCAAGCCATCATTCTCTGGGATAGCGACGGCAACCTACGTCAGACAATTGGCAATCTTCCCAGCCCTATTTCACATTTAAGTTTCAGCACCGGCAGCCAATGGCTGATTGACGGGATCTGGTTAGCCATTGCCATGGAAAATGGCATTGTCGAAATTCGCCAATTTGATCCCAATCGACCAGCCCTTCTATCACCAGAGATAATTCTCAGTAGTCATGCTGCTGAAGTAACAGCGGTTCAATTTCATCCCGGTGGCACCCTGATTGCTACGGCCAGCGTGGATGGCACAGCAAAAATTTGGAGCCGCAACGGCAAAGAGCTATTGACCCTTAAGGGGCACACAGATCGACTGAATGGATTAGACTTCAATGCTTCAGGTACGTTGCTCACCACAGCCAGTAATGACAGAACTGTCAAACTCTGGAACTTAGACCCTCCCCACCAGCGCATTCTGAGTGGCCATTTTGATAACGTCCACAGTGTCGATTTCAGCGCAGATAATAAACTACTGGCAACGGCTGGCAAAGATGGCAGAATCCTAGTTTGGGACATAGAAACTACTCACCAGGCTTCGCCCAAAGTCTTACAAGCTGGCGCTAGTGTTCGCAGCATGAAAATTAGTCCTGACAGTCGATACCTAGCAGGGGCATTCGAGGATGGCACGATAAAGCTTTGGTCTATTGTTTCTGACGGTAGCCAAGACTCCCTATTCACTATTGCAGCCCATGGAGAAGATCAAGTCTCCGGTGTTCAGTTTAGTGCCGATAGTCAAACCCTCATTTCCGCAGGCTACGACTCAGCAGTTCGATTTTGGCAACTTCCAGATGGAACGTTGCAGAACACTCTTCAAAATCCAGAACAAGACATTGGTGAAATCTATGCATTAAGCCTGAGTCAAGACACAAATCTACTGGTCACTGCAAATCATGCTGGTACTGCTAGTATTTGGCGACTAGATACTCAACAAGTAACAACTATACAAGCCCATAAGCAACCTGTACTCCAGGCTATGATTACCCCAGACAAACAGATTTTGATCACCTCCAGCGTGGATAATAGCATCAAGCTTCAGGGCCTTAGCAGCAACTTTGAACAAACGCTCACAGGTCATGAGGCTGGCGTTTGGGGAATGGATGTCAGTGCAGACAGTCAACTAATTGCTTCCGGCAGCGATGACGGAACAGCCATTATCTGGACGACAGAGGGGGATCGTCTCCTAAAACTCACAGGTCATAGAGAAGCTATTAACACCGTTAATTTCAGTAGTGACCGTCACTGGCTAGCCACGGGCAGTGCAGATGACACGGTCATGCTTTGGGATGTCAAAGATGTCAGCCTCCAATCATTTCTTGAGCAGGGCTGTAACTGGCTAAATCAAAACCACCACGATTCCCGCTCCAAGTTAAGCAATAAAATTCAACATCTATGCCCCATGGGAAGATAGCTTTAGCCAAAACCTTAAAACAGCATATTCCAAACCTATTCTTGAGAGAAAATACCAATGGTCACTTCAAATGAGAATTTCAGAAAAAAAGGATTGGGCTGGGTAGCCGATAATCCAGACCTGAGAGACTATCGGCTAGATAGTCAGCTACTAGATTCGCTTGAGCCAGAAAAGTGTGATCTTAATTTCAAAATAGTTAATGAAATTTTAAAGCAACTCAAACAATTCAGTAACGCAAATCTGAACAATCTAATTGATTATCTGGATTTTGAACTAGACAAATATTCTGTATTCTCTATTCGGTATTTCGATGTCCTTAAACCACAAAACTCTCACCCAAAAGTCAAAGAATTCAAGCATCATTTCCATTGCTTCTATCATTCTATTTCACAGAATAAATTAAGAGAGCTTAAGGTAAAGCTTTATAATGACAATAAAATTTCAAGAGAAGAGAAAACAATATTGGAAGTCTTCCATCAATTGACTCACAGGGATTTGATCCAATGGATGAGAAGTGATTACTATGATAATCATCTCATTATTTTGGTTAAACTATTCCAAGCTTTTGTCGCGGAATACCAAGAGCTTAGAATACTCACTCAAGAGCAAGAGCATGGCTATGAAGAAGACAATAACTATAAAATTGCGGTGGATGGAATTATCGGAATTGATACGTTCAAAGCATTGACTTATTGGCTTAATTTTGGTTGCAAAGGACAGGATAGTTTTCGTGGTGCTCAAAAAGAATATCGAAAAGCAATTCCCGTTCCATATCCCTCACCAGTTCCCACTGAAGTCTTATCCCAAATTTTAATCAGCTTTTTGCCTCGCGAGATATCTGATGGCCTTAAAAAGCGCTTTAAAGAAAACTTCCGAAAAGTAGCTGACTCCATCGAAAATGATCGATTGAGAGAGGATTTACTAAAAGATCAAAATCATGTGATGCAAGAAGAAAACTATATTAGTTTTCATTTTTATAGACTTGCTGACTTTATTGCGAAAGAACACTATCTGTTAATCGAGCCGCTTGTTCTGGTAGCGCTACAGTTTGTGGGGACAGTTGGAGCCTATGAAAACTTTGAGTATGCCATAAAGATGGCGGCATCGCAGTTCAAATTTATTGTCGACCTGGATATTGGAAATCTGCAAAAAATTATCGAAAATATTGACTTTCAAATAAAATCCGGCTACGTAAAAGAAGTTATCGAAAACATGAGCTTTCAGATGAAACCTGATCTGGATGCCAAAAATCTGCAAGAATTCACCAGCAATGAATTTGGAATAAAGCCTGAAAATATGCAGAAAATTATCGACATAATAAATTTTCAAATGAAGCCTAATCATGAGGAACATAAACTAGGAGCTTTAGATTTAGAAGGTCTAGAAGACTTGAAGACTATTTTTAATCTGAAAATTTTAGGGTCGACCGAAAAACTCCCGGATGAATCCAGGATGGAGCTGATTGAAGAAATTGAAAATCTCAGATGGCTTCAGCAAATATCATATTGGGCAATTTTCCAGTTCATAAGACGCTATTATCAAGAATTTTTGGCATCAAGTTTATCCTCTGACTGGAAAAAAGAACGCTGGGATCAGGATCTATGCAATGACTTTGAGTTCCTTTTGAAGGGAGATAATAAAACTGGAGGACTTTTCAAAACGACTATAGATCTAGGCGTTAGAGTCATTAAAATAACAAATCCAGACTTTGAATTAGGAATGAAAGATGAAGAGCTGAGAGATAAAGAAAAATTCAAGAAAAAAATTAATGAATTCAATGAATTTGTAGCATGCATGAAGGAATTCTTTTCGACATTCCCTAACCTGATCGAAGATAAGCCTAGCGTAATCGAGTTTATTCAAGATCAACCCCTTGCAGACATTGAGTTAGGGCTCAAGGGGGTCATCGAAAAAGAAACCCAAAAAAAGTTCGGCTACAAAGATGCTCACAAGGAACCACTGTCAATTTTTGAGTTTTCTTCAAACTATCGTATTCCAGTTGGAGATAATCTCATTCGTAATATTTACTGGGGGAAGACTGGAGAACAGCGTGAATATTTTGCCCATTTGCCTGAGGCTGTTGATTTGACCTACTGGTGTCCTCCTGTGTCTGACCAGGGTTCTCTCAATGCTTGCACAGCGCATGCTGGGGTTGCTCTACTTGAATATTTCGCCAGACAGGATTCTAACGACCCGGAGGGGCTCTCAATTCAGTTCTTATACAAAGTTACTCGAAATTTAGCCAATCGTTTAGGAAATGTAGGTGCTTCTCCCAGAGAGACCATGCGGGCAATGGTGTCTCTAGGCATTCCTCCAGCTCGGTTCTGGACGGTTGATGAGTCGGCCTTTGACAACGATCCACCCAATTTCACCTATTCACTGGCTCAAAATTACCAGACTCTTAGCTATTTTCGAATCGACCATGCTGATGTGCCCAAGGACGATTTACTAACTCGCATCAAAATTGTGCTGGCCGCCGGATTCCCCTGCATGTTTGGTTTTACCCTTTACCAGTCGATGTATGAATCTTTTAACGTGCGGCGGGGCTTTATTCCTTATCCCCTTAACGCTACCCGTAATCTCAGGCGTTTAGATACTCAGGTTGGCAACAATGCCGCTGTTGGAGGCCACGCTGTGGTCGCCGTTGGATACCACAACTACAAACGAGTGCCCTTTTCTGGGGGCAAGGGGTACTCGCAAGGTGCGATTTTAGTTCGCAATTCCTGGGGGACAGATTGGGGCATTGGCGGCTATGGCTGGTTGCCCTACGAATATATTCTGAAAGGATTGACATCAGATTGGTGGTCGTTGATCAATGCTGAGTGGTTGAAAACAGGTAACTACTCCAAAAGTGCTGGTAGAGACAGGATCTATAAGCTTAGCCGCAGGTAGCTGCCGCCACCTGCGGCGCTGAAGCTTGAGCGCGAATCACATCCGGTAACGGTGGTATTCGGTCATCGCTA
>NZ_JADEWX010000168.1 GCF_015207395.1 Nodosilinea sp. LEGE 07088 | reverse complement strand
CCCTATCGGGGGCTACGCAAGTTTATCTATGGCGCGGTGGGGGCTTCTGGGGCGATCGGGGCGTTTGTTTTTTTCACTCAGCTCCTGGCGGGGCGAGACGTGGGCAATGCCCTGCCCAGCCTGGGGGTGCAGCTGGCGGTCATTGCCGTGGTGGTCGTTTTGTTTCGTCTAGAGAAAAAGGATTAGTGTGGCACTAATTACCGTCCGGCCTGAGGGGCTGTACTGCGAAAAGGGAGACTTTTTTATCGACCCCTGGCGCGGGGTCGAGACCGCGCTGATTACCCATGCCCACAGCGACCACGCCCGCTCGGGTTCGGGGCAATACATCGCCACCACCCAGTCAGAGGGCATTCTGCGCAAGCGCCTGGGGCCAGACCTTGCCCTGCAAGGCGTCACCTACGGCGAAAAGCTCAAGCTCGGCAATACCTGGGTGTCGTTTCACCCGGCGGGCCACGTGCTGGGGTCGGCCCAAATTCGGGTGGAACATAAGGAGGAGGTATGGGTGGTGTCGGGCGACTACAAGCGCTGTGCCGACCCCTCCTGTACTCCCTTTGAGGTGGTGCCCTGCGATACGTTTATTACCGAAGCTACCTTTGGCCTACCGATCTATCGCTGGGAGAGTGGGGCTGAGACCACCCGCCGCATCTATGACTGGTGGCAGGGCGATCGCGATCGCCCCTCGATTCTCTTTTGCTATGCCTTTGGCAAGGCCCAGCGGGTGCTGAGTGAGCTGACCCAGTTTACCGATGGCCCCGTCTACGTTCACGGGGCCATCCAGGCGCTGACAGAAATCTACCGTGACCAGGGGGTGGCCATGGTGCCCACGATCTGCACGACTGAGATGCCCAAGGGTCACCCATACACCGGCGATCTGGTGCTGGCCCCACCCTCGGGCTACCGCTCTAGCTGGATGAAGCGGTTCAAGCATCCCCAGACCGCCTTTGCCTCGGGGTGGATGGCGGTGCGGGGAGCCCGACGACGGCGGGGCTACGAGCGCGGCTTTGTGCTGTCGGATCATGCCGACTGGCCGGGGCTGATCCAAACCGTGCAAGATACCGGGGCCACGAAAGTGTACGTTACCCACGGTCAGTCGGATGTGGTGTCGCGCTATCTGCGCGAATCCTTGAATCTGGAAGCGATGCCCCTAGAAACCCTGTTTGAGAGCGAGGGCGACATCTAGGGCGGCTCAGCTGGCCAACCGCTGCCAGAGCCGCTGAATTTCGCTAAACATTTGCATAGAAGCTTCTCGGAATGCCTGGTGCTCTCGCCGGTTAACTCGGCCTTCGTCAACGAGGGCCTGAATTTCTTGCCGTTGCGTCCTGCCTGCGTCGATCAGAGCCTGCATACGCTGGTCGGTCTCACGGCGATCGACCTCAGCATTGGCGGCGAGGCTACGGATCATGTCAAAGGTGTCTTCGATATTGATGCGCAGACGCTCGTCGGAGGCCGCTAAGGATTCCCTGAGACTTTGGCGCATTTCTGCCATGGCGCTGCTGTTGGCTTCGATCGCCCTGGCATTGCTGTCTACAACGGCCTCAGTGCGCCCCAGGTCAAGCTGAAACTGTTCTTGACGCTGTTGCAGCTGTTCTTGACTTTGCTGGAATTGTTCTTGACGCTGTTGCAGCTGTTCTTGACTTTGCTGAAATTGTTCCTGACGCTGTTGCAGCTGTTCTTGGCTTTGCTGGAATTGTTCCTGATGCTGTTGCAGCTGTTCTTGACGCTGTTGCATCTGCTCTTGGCTGACAGCGATGCGCACCAGAATGGCCTCAATGGTGTCAATGCGATCGCTGCTGCCAAACTCATTCCCTTGGGTCATCCGCCCGGCCCTATCTCAGTAGATGCCATTATCCCATAGAATAATCAATACAACTGAACTATGGCCAGCCAAGCCGCCAAAAACTGGCATACTGGCCCAACTGCGATAGGATGCCACCTTAGAGACCTGTATCAACCGTGGTAAACCAATGGACACAGCCCCCTGGCTAGACGCTGCAATGGGCGGATTGGCCCTACTAATTTTGCTGGGAGGTCTGTGGATGCTGCTGAGCGGCGTGGGCGATATGGATCGCTGAGGTTGGGCGACCTAGGGCCCTGGCGTAGGTCGCCAGTTTGCTGCCGCCGTAGAGCAGGGTGATGGCAAACATGCCCCCTGCCACCCAGGCCTCACCGCGCTGGGCGATCCACAAAACGGCGAGAAGTAGGGCGATCGCATCCAGGCTCAGCACAGCTAAGCGCGATCGCCACCCTGCCGCCTGCACCGGTGGCACAGTCTCGGGGTCTAGGCGAATGGTAGCGGCCAGGTTAAAGCCAATCAGACTCAACAAAATCAGGCCCATACCCCAGCCCAAATAGCCCCAGGCCGCCACCGAAAACCCCGCCACCTGACCCAAAACCGTCAGGGTCACCACGCGGCGAAACTGGGCCAGTCTGCGATCGGGCGATCGCAGCGCCACCAGATCACCCTGGCGCAGATCCACCCGGGCCATGTGGGCCTGCTCTAGACTCATCAGCATCAACGACAGCGCCAGCAGCCGATGGGGCCAGGGGTGGGGGGTGACCACCTGTACCAGCAACCCCATCGTCGCAGGCATAAATAGACTCGCCGCCAGGGCAGGGGATAAATTCATCGATAGGCACCGCTGACCAAACCGCCCCAGCATACCGCCAGATCCAGCATTTATGCCTAGTATCTGTGCCGATTCCCTGACAGGTTGCCCCTCAGGCCCCCTGCCCTACTCACCCAATCCTGCTAATAGCCCATGGCTAACCCCTGAATACGAAATCCGATTTGGCAAACCCCGATTCATAATCAGGAACCTCGTAGGGGCATAGCCTGCTATGCCCCTACGAACCGGGGGTATTCAGGCCGGATTTGGTGTTAAAGGATGGTTACGACCCTGGGCCAAACCCGCTGTCAGCCCCTAAGCTAAAGGGGTCTAGTTCAGGATTTGCCATGACGCAGCCCGTTGCCGATATTGTCACCGCTGCCCAGCTGCTGCAAGCCTACGCCACAGGGCAGCGCAGCTTTAGTAGCGTGATTCTCGCCGAGGTTGACCTGGCGGGGGCCGACCTGAAGGGAGCCGACCTCAGCTATGCCGACCTCAGCTATGCCGACCTCAGCGGGGCCAATCTGCGCGGGGCCGATCTCAGCTACGCCAACCTGGCCGAGGCCAACCTGAGTGGGGCCGACCTGCGGGGGGCGATGCTGATTGGCACCAATCTCAAGACGGCCACCCTCACCGGGGCCACCCTCACAACTGCCGACTACGACCCTCAGGAAACCCGTTTCCCCGCTGGGTTTGACCCGATAGAGCAGGGGCTCAAGCGCGATCGCTAGTACGGCGCTAAACAGCAGCGATCGCCGCCGTATATTAAAAAAAGGGGTGCGACCGATGGCCACGCCCCTGGTTGCTGGTCAAGTCAGCGATTGAGCCCCTAGACCGCCGTCAGCTGCCCATTTTTGCGATCGGTCAACTCAGGGAACGCCTCTCGCACGGCGGGATGTACCAGTTCGCCATGGGCGACATTCAAGCCCTGGCGCAGGGAGGTGTCGGTCACCAGCGCATCCATACCCTCTCGGGCGAGCTTAGTCACGTAGGGCAGAGTGGCGTTGTTCAGCGCCTGGGTAGCCGTCCAGGGGGCGGCACCGGGCATGTTGGGCACCCCAAAGTGCACCACCCCTGACTCAACATAGGTGGGCTGACTGTGGGAGGTGGGCCGCAGGGTTTCGATGCAGCCGCCCTGGTCTACAGCCACATCCACAATGACCGAACCGGGCTTCATTTTGGCCACCAGGTCTTTGTTCACCAGGGTCGGGGCTTTGCGTCCGGGAACCAGCACCGCACCAATTAATAAATCGGCTTCGAGGACAGCGGCTTCGATCTGGGCGGGAGTGCTGTAGAGCAGCTCCACCCGAGAGCCAAATAAGGTTTCGAGATAGGCCAGACGATCGACGCTGATATCAATGATTTTGACCTTGGCCCCGAGACCGATAGCCATTTTGGCGGCTTCGGTACCAACGACCCCGCCGCCGAGAATCACGACCGTACCGGCGGGCACACCGGGGATGCCACCCAGCAGCACGCCGCGACCGCCCTGCTGTTTTTCGAGGTAGCGAGCCCCAAACTGCACCGACAGCCGCCCGGCAATGATGCTCATGGGGGTCAGCAGGGGCAGTCTGCCATCGGCGGTGGTGACGGTTTCATAGGCGATCGCATTCACCCCACTCTCCATCAGCGCCTGGGTCAGCTGGGGCTCAGCCGCCAGGTGCAGGTAGGTAAATAGAATTAGATCCGGGCGGAAGAAGCGATATTCTGACGGTTGGGGCTCCTTGACCTTCACCACCATGGTTTGAGCCCAGACGGTGACCGGGTCAGACACCAGTGTTGCCCCCGCTTGCACATAGTCTTGATCGGCAAAGCCAGAGCCTACGCCAGCACCATTCTCCACCACTACCTGATGCCCTTGTTGGCAAAGACTTTGCACGGCTGCGGGGGTCAGGCCAACGCGAAACTCTTGGTCTTTGATCTCTTTGGGCAGTCCGATTTGCATGGTCACACCTGTCGTAGTGGTTGGCAGTCTTAGCTGGAAACGGGAGTTAGGCACCGGGCTCAACTCGATTCATTGACCTAACTGTAGGCATTACAGCCATTCGGTTCAAATGGCAGTGATAATGTCAACCCATGAGCACCATTGATGTATCGCGGCTTAAACTGTTTCAACTGCGGGCCTTTGTGACGGTGGCCGACAGCGGCAGCTTTGGCAAAGCTGCCCTCGACCTAGAGATGACCCAATCGGCTATCAGTTATGCCATTGCCGCCCTGGAAGACGAACTGGGCATCGTCCTGTTTTTGAGGGGCCGCAAAGGAGCCGTCCTCACCCCGGTCGGCCATGAGATGATCGATAGCGCCCGGCAAATTTTGCAGCACCTCGCCCAGCTGGCCGCGATCGCTGAGACCGCTCGGGGGTTAGAAACTGGGCGCGTGCGGGTCGCCGCCATTCGCAGCTTGGCCACCCACTGGCTGCCTCAGGTGATTGCGGTGTTTAAGGAGCGGCATCCTAACATTGCCGTGACCATTACCCGCTGCGTCAACCACGGCACTGTTCAGGAGATGCTGGAGCAGGGGGTGGCAGACATTGGGTTGATTGACCTCTACAAAAACTCAGGGCTAGATATCTATGAGCTGTTCGCAGATAACTACCTGGCGTTTTTACCCCCCGGAGCGGAGGTCAACGTCAAGACACCCACCTGGGAGCAGTTTCAGCGCTATCCGCTGATTTTGCCAGTGCCCCATGACAACAGCTATACCCTGTTGCGAGAGTATCTTGCCAACTTGCCCATTCAGCTCGAGGTGGCCTACGAAGTCAACGAAGATTCCACCATTGTCAGCATGGTCGCCCAGGGGTTAGGCATGACGATTTTGCCCTATCTGGCCGCCATTCCAGTGCCAGATACGGTGATCACCTGCCCCCTGCCCCACGCCTTGCAGCGGTCTCTGGCGGCTGTCATCTTAGCAGAAGGGCTGCACCGCCCAGCCGTCTATGCCTTTCTAGAGACCTTACCTCAGGTGCCAGCACCCCCAGGCACCACGGTGACTAACGCAAGGCCGCTCTGAGGGCTGACAAAGTGAGCCTCACCCCCAAGCTTGGGATAAGGCCCATGAGCAGTGAGCGACAGCCTTATCATTAAGCCGGTAGCAGGATGCTGAGCAGCGTCGTAGCCAAAAACGCCGCTCCAATGCCGCAGATCACTAAGCCGGCTCCATTCATGGTGAAACCTGGGGAGCGCTGGGTGAGCTGTCGTCCGATCGTGTAGGCGGCGATCGCAATTCCCATCTGTACTACCGTAAAGCCCGTCAGATAAGCTCCCAACGGCATCGCTTCAGCACCAAAAATCGCCTCGCCGTAGGCAAACCCGTGGAATAAACCAGCCAGGGCAGCTAACCCAGCCAGTACCGCGCTTTGGGGCCGATTGGGTCGGGCCAACAGCAAGCCAGCTCCCAGCACCGATGCGGAAATCACCCACTCTGCCGCGGGTAGCATGATCTCAGCCAGATGTAGCCCGGTACCCACCATCGCCGCCAGCACAAACGCCACCGGAATCACGATCCCCCGCTTGCTCACCGCCGCCAGCAGGCCTATCGCTACCACAAAGGCGAGGTGATCCAGGCCAATCACCGGGTGCCCCAGGCCCGACAAAAATCCTTCGAAAGCGCTGGCGGGCAATGTACCCCCCAGCGGGTGGTGGGCCAGGCTGGGCAGGGGCAGCAGCAGCAACAGCGCGATCGCCCCCATCAGGGCACGACCCAGCGGATTCGACAGCAACCGCGCCCCCATAGACCCTAGGGCAGACAAGCAATAATTCATCCGTACCTCGCAGACGAAGAAAGTGAACAGGTATGCGATCGGCGGGCATTCTGGCTCGGTGAAGTTTAGAGTTTAGAGTTTGGTTTGATATTCTTCCAAAATCTAAAATCGGTCGTCTAAAATCACCTCACAGCTGCGGGACAGCGGCAGTTTTGCACTGCACTTTCCCCGTTGCCTCCGGTGGCTGATCCCCACCGGAACCGATAGCCCAAGCATCATAGCACCGGGAGGATCGGGCGCTGCTGCGGGTTCATCAATAGTCAAATCTGGCCTGCTTTGGCATCCAACCATGCCCTCAGGTAGGGCTACAGGGGAAGGCCGAAGGCTTACTATGATGGCGTTAGCATCGAGCAACTTACCTCAGCCCCCCATGGTTTCATCGTCGCGTTTAGTTCGGCAAAAAGAAATTATCGAAGTAGTGCTCGGCAACGGCTGGGACTATATGCGTCGGGTATTGGTGGGCGGCAAAGCCGATGAGCCCGAGATTCCACCCCCGGCAGTGCTGCGCAACATCTTGACCGACCTGGGCCCGGTGTACGTCAAGCTGGGGCAGCTGTTGAGTACTCGCCCCGACCTCATGCCCCCGGCCTATATCGAAGAACTCAGCAGCCTCCAGAGCACCGTTCCTCCCGTGCCGCCAGAGGAGATTGAAACCCACATTCGCCGCCACCTGCCTCGCCCCCCGGAAGAACTGTTTGAGCGGTTAGAGTACCGGGCGATCGCGGCGGGTTCCATTGCCCAAACCCACAAGGCCATCCTCAAGGATGGCCGACTGGTCGCCCTCAAGGTGCAGCGCCCCGGTATTGGTCTCCAGGTTGAGCGCGACATGACCCTGATTCGCGACGTGGCTCGGCTGGTGTCGGCCACTCAGTTTGGCCAGCGCTACAACGTGGTCGATCTGGCCGAAGAGTTTGCCGATGCCCTCAACGCCGAACTCGACTTCACCACCGAAGCCGGCTATACCGACCAGCTGCGCCGCAACCTCTCCAAAAGCTCCTGGTATGATGCCAGCCAGCTAATTGTGCCGCAGATCTATTGGGATCTGACCAACTCCAAAATCATGACCATGGAGTGGCTTGAGGGCACTCCCCTGCTCAAAGCTGACCTGCTGACCGAAAACCCCCACAACGGCAACATTGGTCTACGCGGTGCGGCGACCACCCTGCTGTTTCGCGCCTTCTTCAAGCAGTATTTCGTCGATGGCTTCTTCCACGCCGACCCCCACCCCGGCAACATTTTTTATTTGGCAGATGGTCGTCTGGCTTTGCTCGACTGCGGCATGATGGGCCACCTCGACCCCCGCACCCGCAACACCATGACCGAAATGGTGCTGGCGATCGTCAACTGTGACGCCCAGCGCTGTGCTCAGCTCACCCTGCAGCTGGCCGAACCCCTCAAGCCGGTTAATCTGGTTCGGCTCGAGAGCGACTATACCCGACTGCTGGGCCGCTACTACGGCCTCAGCCTAGAGCAAATCAATACCGCCGAGATTTTTGGCCAAATTTTAGAAGCCGGTACCCAAAATAACTTGCGCTGGCCCGCCAACGTGGGGCTGTTCACAAAGTCGCTGGCAAATCTGGAAGGAGCGGCGCGGATGTTTAACCCCGGCGTTAACCTAATCGACGAAATTCGACCGCTGATGGCCGATCTGTTTCGCCAGCAACTCGTCGGCGATGATCCCCTCCAGTCGCTGTTACGCACCGGGCTGGAGTTTCGCAATTTATCGCTCAGCTCACCGCGCCAGTTTGGCTTTTTGCTCGATCGCCTCAGCTCAGAGCAGCTCAAGTTTAGCCTCAGCATTCAGGGCTTAGACGACCTGCGCCGCAGCCTAGATGCCGCTTCTAACCGCCAAGCTTTTAGCATCGTGGTGGCGGCTCTTATTGTTGGGGCAGCGATCGTAGCCACCGGGCGGCAGTCATCCCAAGGGCAGATTTTGAGCATCATTTTGTTTGCGGCTGCCAGCTTCTTTGGGCTGTGGCTACTGTTTAGTATTGTGCGCCCCAGGGGGCGATAGACATAGAATGGATTGAACAGGCCGCTAGGCAAGTCGGGAGAGTATGACCACCATTGAGCCAGATCGTTTCAAAAATTCGGCGATCGCAGCCGATTCCAGTGCTGTGCTAGCGCACTTGGGCATTTTGCAAGACATTGTCACCCGCATGGCTAACAATAGCGCTAGCTGCAAAACCTGGTGCATTACCCTGGTCTCCGCCATTTTGGTACTCATTGCCGATAAAGGCGAGGCTAAATTTGTGGGGCTGGCCCTGCTGCCAGTCATTTTATTTGGTCTTCTCGACGCCTACTATCTCTGCCAGGAGCGAGCCTTTCGAGCTGGCTACAACGCCTTTGTAACCAAACTCCACAATGGGCAGGCCACTACCGCCGATCTCTTTCGGCTAGCGCCTCCGGCGGGTACCAGCGTAGTGCAGGGGCTACTCAAGGCGTTGACCTCGTTTGCCGTTTACCCGTTTTATCTAACGCTCCTGGCCATGATTGTGGTGGCGCGCTTTGCGATCCTGTAATTATTGGTTCTACCGGATCAAGCGAGCCCGATTTAGCCGGAGCCTGCGGCGGGCAGGGGCTAGAACGTCTCAATCATCCTGGCGATGGCTATAGATCACGTTTACTGCCAGATTTGAATAACATACGGAAAGTCCCTGGCGATCTGGCGGATTGAGGTAGATATACCGACATTTTCTGGGGTTGTGGCGGTGGATAGCCATATAACAATTCGCTTAGAGCGGACTGCTGAAAGATGTTGGTGCATTGCAAAGGTTATTCGCAACCGCTCAAGCGAAACCTTCGACTGCTTTGTTGAATTAAGCGATTAAATCTGAGTCAGGCTATCTCTTCCCTGCACTATTAGTTCAGCCTTAAATTGGTGTAAATCTATGTCTTTATCTGAGCAGTATTCAACTGATGAAGCAAGCAATAAGGAACCGTGGCTTGCTGTTAATTTATCTCAACTTTTACCCGGAATTGGACAGATTTATGCTGGCAAGCAACTCAAGGGTTGCTTCATGCTGTTCAGTTATTTTCTCTTGATTATAGTTGGGGGTTGGCTCATCCTTGGTTCTACTTATAATCCTCTAGCCGGAATTGCAGTCTTGAGCATTGCGTTACTCGTTTTACCGCTCTGGAGCTGGTTTGATGCCTATTTTTCTGCAAAAAGCACAAATTCCCCAACGTTTGAATCATCTCGAAGACAAACTAAAGATGCTTGGCTAGCTGTTTTTTTATCTGGTTTTGTTCCCGGATTAGGACACGCTTACCTTAGAAAGTGGTTGGCTGGCATTCTTTTCTTTGTTGTTTTCATTGTAACAGGCTTCATAACAGTCTCATCGAACTTACCTATTGCTGTAGTTGCAAAATTGCTACAGATTATATTAGCTTTTATTGCTATTTATCACGTTTACAATTCTGCGCCTTTACGTCGAGAGCGATCGCAACGAGCAATTATGCTGTTCATTGCAGGATATATTAGTATCTCAGTTGTATTGGGTGTGATTTTATCGGTTGTGATTCGACGATTTGTAGCAGAAGCCCGATATATTCCATCTAGTGGAATGCTGCCAACGCTGCAAATAAATGATCGACTCGTTATTAACAAACTAACTTATCGATTTAGCCCACCCAAACGAGGCGACATTATTGTATTTTCGCCTACAGAAGCTTTAGAAAATCAGAACTTCCGTGATGCCTTTATTAAACGCATTATTGGGCTACCTGGCGATAAAGTTCAAGTCCAAGGAGGGCAGGTCTATATCAACGATCAGCCACTGCGAGAAGATTACATTTTTAAAGAGGAAGCCCCACAGTACGAGTGGGGACCTCAAGTAGTGCCGCCTGATTCTTATTTTGTTTTAGGTGATAACAGAAACAACAGTTACGATAGCCACTATTGGGGCTTTTTACCGAGTGAGAACATCATTGGACAGGCAACTCAGCGATTTTATCCTTTTGATCGAGCTGGCTCACTCATAGGAAAGTAAGATGCTAAATATTAATTGTGAAATGTAGTTAGCTGTTTGGCTAGCAGTCGAACAATTTGGTTGCAGCAGACGAATGAGAAATTCTGTGCCACGTTTCAATTATTTGTTGCCGCTGAACCGAGCCGTTAGGTAGCTTAGTTCGAGCAGGCTACTTTGGTTGCCTTTGACGGCGCTGAAGCGAATTTAAGGATATCAGGTTTGGGGCTGGAGTGATGCTGTTTGTTTGCCTTATAATATGACTCGGTGGAGACATAAGATTCGATATCAATTGCAAAATCTTTGGTGTCATTGCTGCGAATATAGCTCACCACTAGACAAGCCGTATCGCCAGTTCTGTTAGCTGTTTCCCAGTGGCTTAAGTATCCCTAAAAGCGAACGTTTTGCCCCAGCCAATCGGCAAGCGGTCTACATGCGATCGGTGACGTCTGCATTGTGATGCTCCCCTGACCGAGGCTCTTGTTCGGTTGAAGGGCAACTCGGTTATTTTTTCAGAGTCCAACAATCCTAAGCTCGCTGACCACACATCAGCCGCTGCTCTGCTGTCACCTCGCTGTAGAGCCTTTCCAGGGAAGAAATGTTGCCATCCAGGGTATAGCGCTGCATCACTCGCTCGCGCGCCTTTTGACCCAGCAGCTGAGTAATTTCAGGATGG
Source organism: Nodosilinea sp. LEGE 07088 (assembly GCF_015207395.1). GTDB lineage: Bacteria > Cyanobacteriota > Cyanobacteriia > Phormidesmidales > Phormidesmidaceae > Nodosilinea. The sequence goes on along the minus strand of NZ_JADEWX010000168.1, from coordinate 1,574 downwards.
TCACGCAATATTGGCAGAATAGTTTGCAGTTGCGACGACACCCGTTGAGTATCGAGCACAATGCCTGCCCCGTCAGCGAGTACCTCGCCGTCGGCCCCCGCATCGGTGGCAATGCAGGCGGTGCCGCAGGCCATGGCCTCCAGCAGCGACAGCGATAGCCCTTCTACGAAGGACGGTAAAATAAATGCATCTGCCGCCCGCAAAATATCGATGCGGCGCTGCTCGCTAGACAGATAGCCCAGCCACAGAATGTTGTCGTCATCGTAAAACCGCTTCAGCGATGCGGCCAAGGGGCCGCTACCCACGATCGCCAGCTTGCAGCCCGGCCCCATCTCGGCTTGCCGCCAGCCCCGCAGTAGGGCGTCCACGTTTTTTTCAGGCGAAATCCGCCCCTGATAGACAAACAGTCGCCGGGCGTAGAGATTGGCCTTCGCCAGCGATGGCCCCGGCGAATAGCGGCACGTGTGAACCCCGTTGGGGATCACCACTAGAGTGCTGGCGGGCACTCCCAGTTTCATTAATAGATCGCGCTGGAGGTCGGAGAAGACAATGACGCGATTGTAATGGGCCAGGCAGGGCGCGTAGAGCTGATAGGTGAGGTGCTGAGTACCCGAGGTCAGGTTGCGTACCCGGCGATCGAAGGCGGGGTGAAAGGTGGCCACCAGGGGCAAGTTGAGTTCGGCGCAGATCTCTGGCAGCCGAAAGTCGAGCGGCGACAGAGTGAGGGAAGCATGAACCAGATCGGGCTGTAACCGCTCCAGCGCCTCGGCCAATAGCTTGCCCGACTTGAGAGAGGGAATGGTGAGGATCTGAGATTTGAACAAAAAGGGCAGCGGCACCTCCCCCGACTGTTCTAGATCCATGCTCGGAGGTCTGGTTATGTGCCGCTCCTGGGGCTGGTCAAAATGCAGAAAAGTGACGCGATACCCTCGTTCTAGCAGGGTATTCGTCACCTCTCGACCGTAGGTAACATTGCCGCAAAAGGGCGATTTTTTGCCAAGCCACGCGATGTGCATGCCGTCTAGCGTTATCCCTTAAACAATCGGAACCGGCACCAGCAACTGGCTGCGATGGTCGGAGACCGGCCCTGAAGGGCGATCGCGCCTAAAGCCCAACCAGCGGCCCTAGCCTGAGCAGCGGCCCTGATTTACTAACCCATCGGAAGTAAAAAAATGGAACCTAGCTAGGCACTCAGGTCTTGCGCAGTGCTGTATCGGCAATATACCAGGTTACAACTCCCCCCAGGCTGACTAGGGCTCCCATGCCCACAAAAACGTTGGCCAAACCGAGTCGCGCTTCGACTACGCTGGCCAGAGCTAAGGGCAGGCTAAGGGCAATGTTGACCAAATTATTTTGCAGGCCAAACACCTTGCCGCGCATGGCCTCCGGAGTTTTCTCTTGAATCAAGGTCTGCATGGGGATGCCCACAAAGGCACCGCATAGACCTAGCGTCGCAATCACGGCCATTGAGGCCCAAAACTGCTGTGTTGTCCAGGCCAGAGCCATGAGGCAGACCCCCATGCCCACCGCCCCCCCCAGGCTTAAAAATCGCTTTGGGAAACGAGGGCCAAAAT
>NZ_JADEWX010000369.1 GCF_015207395.1 Nodosilinea sp. LEGE 07088 | reverse complement strand
TTCATTTCAAATCGTTTATTTAAGTCGATTGAAGATCTTGAAGCCCTTATCAACAAACTTCTCAATGAGGGGGATTTAGTTATAAATTGGCATCGCAAGGTGAAAAATAAGGGAAATTCGATTAATGCAATTTAGATGCGTAACAGCTTAACCAAGGTCACGGGCAAACCACATTGAATCTATACCCTTTGAAAGTGCAGCATTTAGCACAAGTGTAAGATTTTTTTGTCTAATGAAAACAGCGTCTGGCTTGTCATATTTGGGACAAATATCAGCATACGGATTAAAGACATTTTCGAAGCGAAGTGTCGAAAGCTTATTGACAAAATCAGAAGCGGCCACATGAGTGTCAATAGTCATTTTAAGGTCTCGAATTGAATTGTATGCGCGTTGAGGTCAGCAGACACAATACCACCTCGGTGTTCCCTCAGTTCACGAAAAATGCGAAAACCCTCAAGAATGCTATATTCCCACTGCCATAGCGGCCTTTCCTCCACTTCATAGCCTTTGACAAACTCACGAATTGCCTTTAGGAGAGCATAGTCAATACTTTGGAAATTTTCTAAATATCCGTAACGAACACCATAATTAAAAATCCATGTTGAAATACCTTCTTCTATCAAAATTGCACGAGCACCATCCTGATTTTCATCAATCTCTGGATTACTTTTTCGCTTTACTTTAAAGAGGGCGCGCAATACCGGTGACCATCCTAGAATTGCTGCATAGGTCAAGTGAAATACATCATGAAACCGATAATCATCCTGCTCAGTCCGATTATCGGTTAAGCGATCGCCGATATTAATACCTCTACACTGCTGAAGGACATATTGCTTACCGTTGATCTCTTTCTCTTTGAAGGTCAAGAGAATCTGGCGAGGTAATTGTTCATCTTCGTCGCATCTTGAATCGAAAAGCACCGGCCAGTCACGATTTATAGGCCACCTATCCAAGACCTTTATAATGTTAAACTTCGCAGCCTTATCCAAACTTATACTCGCATCATCCGCTGCCGAAATTAACACTCGAAAGATTTCAACAAGATCTGCTGAAATTACGTCTCCATTAGTTGCAATACGTCCAGCACTAAAGTCTTCGAGTAAATGTCCTACCTTGCCAGCTAATGAAATTAGCTGTTCTTCAAACTTAATGGTACCAGGAAGAGTGGCCAGATCTTTCTTTTCCTTCTGCAATACTGCAAACGTTGTAGCATTCATTTTTCCTTGAAAAGAACAGTTAACAAGCGATGAGGTAGACCGCTGAGCCAAAACAGACAAGCTGATTCCAGCATGTAAAGCAGTGTTAGAAAAATACCAAAGCGCGTCGCCAAACTCCTCCAGAATAGAATCCTGATACGAGGAGAGTGTTCAAGTTTTTGTGTAAGCCTTGAATTTTAGATTTTGAAGCGTTCTGGGAACAGGATAGCAAAATGTGAAAGCGCAGCTCTCCAGTTTTTGATGGGCCTTGTCCATCGTTTGGCAATATT
>NZ_JADEWX010000167.1 GCF_015207395.1 Nodosilinea sp. LEGE 07088 | reverse complement strand
AGATTGCCGGGCAGATGTTTGATAACGAATATGACCTGGCCATGACCGTCATTGAGGGCATGGAGGCACGTAGTAGAACCGGAGATTACCCACTGGAACGTTTTATATTTAATTGCGCCTAGCTACTTAGCCCATGGATGAAGAGGCTGCTAAGTTCTGTCATGGCGGCTGATCATCAATAAACGGCGGTAGGTCATGTAGGCTTGATAACGGCTTTGCCGGGTAGCGCGGCCCCTTTCGGGCTGAGAGTGAGCCTGCGATCGCATTCTGACCTAATCCTGTATTATTTGATAATTACTTTTTAAGAATTTCAGGATTTTTAATCGAGCTTGGGCATTTTCTACCATGACTAAAATTAAAATTGCGACGACCTCTGAGGTCAGTAGCGAAAAAGTGTTGAAAGTTAGTGCAGGCGGTCAATCTGTACTGGTGGCTGAAGTTGGTGGTCAGTACTGTGCGATCGCCAATAAGTGCCCCCACATGGGCCTTCCCATGGCTAAAGGCAAATACGAAAATGGGGTCATTACCTGCCCTTTTCACGGTTCAAAGTTTGAAATTTGCACCGGCAAAAATACCGAATGGGTCGAATCTTTCGCTGGCATTCCGCTGCCTGGCGTAGCGAAGAAAGTAGTCGCCATGGGTAAATCGTCTACTGATGTAGCGAGTTTCTCGGTCACTCAAGAGGGCGACGATCTATTTATTGACACTTAACTCGTGACTAGAGAAAAACCCCTGCCTTTCATCAGTAGAGAATTCTAACCACGGTTGGGGCGGCATCGCTTGTTTCCCTGGCTAGTCATCAGGCCATCCCTCGATCGGCGCATTGGGCAACTCTACTGGCTCCAGGCGATCGCCCAGGGGCTGCGTTAACTCTCGATCGACATCGGTGCCTGCGTTTACCATCACCATGCCAAAGGTCTGTCCCTCGCTCAGGTATTGGGCATAGCCCGATCGCAGATACAGGCTGTACTCGGGGCGACGGCCAGCATAGCGACCCACAAAGGCCAGACTGAGGGCGTTGAGGTAGCGATCGATTACCTCCGGCTGAGCCAGGCTGAGCCAGGGTAGCCCCTCCAGTAGGTTGGCCAGCCCGGCATCTAGCTCTGACAAATCGACATGGGCCTGGCCTTCGATTAGGGCCAGGGAACGGCTGTCGCTGGTGTACCACGGGAACGTGCGGAACTGCTCGAAGACCGCTGGGGTAGCGGGGTCGTGGCTGCCCGCCATCACCATCACTGGAATGGCCACCGCAGCCAGCCCCTCAGGCCCAAAGATACTGCTGCTGACAGGGTTAAATAGCATCACCGAAGTCACCCGTGGATCGCGCAAATCGTAGGGTTGGGGAGGCTGTTGTAGTGCCTGGCACTGCAACAAAAGAGACGGGTTGAGGTGCAAAAAGCGATCGCCACACACCTGCTCTAGATAGGGCAAGTTAATCTCCGCCCCCGCCACGGCCAGCGCCGTGTAGCCCCCCAGCGAATGGCCACCGACCCCGACCTGAGCCAGGTCAAGTTGGCCCCCAATCTCTGACGGGTTGAGCTGGTCGAGCTGGTCGAGCACAAAGGTGAGGTCGAGGGGGCGATCGATAAATTCCTGGGCCTCAAAAATATCCTGGGTGAGCCCAGCTTGAAAGGTGGCGACCTTTTGGGCATCGCTGCCGGGGTGTTGGGGCAGCACCACCACGATGCCGTGGGAGGCCAGGTGGCTAGCCCACTGGTGCCACGCCTCGGGGCTAGAGGAAAGCCCATGGGAAAATACCATCACCGGGGCCTGACCGCGCCACTGCTGCGGTCGCACCACATCCACATAGAGCTGACGATGGCCCCTGGGGGCCGATGCTTGACCATCGCGGCTACTATCGGTCAGATCAAAGCGCTGAATCATAACGCGGGCAGGCCCCGCAGCGGTTAAATCGGCCAGCTCGGCATAGTCGATGGGCGGGCCTTGGGCCACCTGCTCGGTACTTAGGGCTTCAAGCTGAACAATCGCGTCGGTCGTCGCCGCAATCACTCGGTCAACGGCATTGGCCACGGCCAGGGCATCGGCAACATTGATCTCCATATCGACGGGCAGGTAGCGCAACACGCTCAGCGGCGACAAGCCCTCGGGGGATGTCGCCGCCTGCACTAGCGCCGCTCGCAGTGCCAACAGGCCATTCTGTCTGCTGCGAGTCTGCACGATGGTACCCACTTGCTCTAAGAGCTCTTCCCCCAGGTCGGTGTAGAAAAACCGAGACAGCAGCACGCCATCCAGCGGTAGCGGGCGATCGAGATTACGGCGGAGCTGGTCAGTTTCGGCCTCACTCAGCCCCACCAGATCCAGGTATAGGGCCAAGTCGTCTTCAATCCGCCCCTCATTGACCAGGGCTTCGACGGAGCTAAGGCGCACCGATCGCTCCAGGGAGCCATAGCGAAAGAAAATTTCCTCGGCCGCCAGCGTCGGCAAACTGGCCAACAGACTGGTGACCAGGGCTAGAGCTATACATTGCTGCGGTCGTCGCCCTTTGAACAGTCGCCAGGCCATTGAGTCACTCCTAGGAAACGCCAAAACGCTGGAAAACTGCTCCCGTCTCTCCCAGCTCTCTGCCCCCTTACTCTACTTGAGTCGGCGGGTACGGCTGGGTGACGCGCGGCCTAGGGCCACCGCAACCGGCGCAGAATGATCATGCTAGACCCCACCACCGGATCACGGGCCACCACGACACCCTCGGGATCGCGCAGTTGCAGCGTATCCAGGCTCAGTCCCTGGGTCTGAACATAGATTGCTTGAGCCACCTTATCCTGCTGATCGGCTAACAGGCCGTACCAGACTTCGCCCAGATTGACCCCGAGGGTATTGCTGGGTAGATCGACCTCAACCGACTGAACCAGCCCAGCCTCGTAGGTGCGACTGATGCGGCTGACCTGCTCCTGAATATCGGCAATCAGGCTTTGCTCGGGAGTGGGTTCCTCCTCGGCAACGATTTCGGGAGCCGCAGGCGAGTCTGCGATTGCTGGGGCTATCTGCGTCGAAGCAGAACTATCGGCCTCCAAGCTGGGGGCCGATGAGGTCATCTCTGGTGCCGGGGTAGCCGTCACCAGTTCCTCGCTGCGACCGGCACCCAGCGGATTCCACAGCGCCAGCAACAGCATCAGCAGACCCAGGGCAATGGCGGTGAGAATTTCGTCAGACAGCTGGCGCTGGAGATTGGGGGAGAGCTGCGATCGCACCCACCGCAGCCCTTGCTTCCACAGGCCGACGCCCTCAGATAGCAGCAGCAATAGCTGATCGACCACCCCCAGTTTTTTAGGCCGATAGGGAATGTCGGTATCGGCCCAGACCCCTGCCGCTGGAGGCCTGGAGCGAGAGTTGCCCGGGTCAGCATCGGCTGCCTGCCGTCGGGAGGAATAGGCGGGCGCAGGCAGCGCATCGGAGATGGCTGGCCCATCGTCCTTGGCGGCAGCAGGCGAGTCTACCGCTGCATCCTCTGGCAGCAAAGGCGGCGCGTCTGGGGCGCGGTGATCCGCTGGGGGCTTACCCATACTGGGGGGTTCAGCTTCAGGGGTGGGAGCGCGGTTGAATGCCTCGGGTAGGGTCGTCGCATCGCTCCCTGGCTCGGCAGAGTCGGGCTCACGCGCAGGCGGAACGGGCGGAATGTCTTCGGGAAAGTTGGGGTCTTGAGATGTCATGGGTGAGCCCCCTGGCCACAGTTGCCGACGCGAGGGAAAGCCGCTGGAGCCTTTCCTTCTAAATACTGCCACGATTCGCCAGCTTCTACGGCTGCCCCCCAAAACTTTGGTGCAGAATTAGGCGGCTGCCGTCGGGGTCATAGGCATAGATTTCTCGCCCGTGGGAGGCCGTCAGCACAGAACCCGGAGGCGGATAGCCGAGCTGGGTGAGGCGCGCGATCGCAGCGTCTAAATCAGTTACCTCCAAACACAAGCTCATCGCGCCGCTGCTCGGGGCGGCAAATAAGCTAGCTTGATCGGGTTTGGGCCTAAAAATCGCCAGCCGCAGCCCCGGCAGCTGAAACTCGGCATAGCGATCGCGCTGATAGGGCTGCGCTGGTTGCCCCAGCAGCGCGCTATAAAAACCCACCAGCCCCTCAACGTCTGGACTCGCCAGGGTAATAAACGCCCTGGCACAACCCCAAGCTGATTCCGCCACAGCCATTCCCATTCCCTTTACCATTGCCCGACCCAGCGCTCCACCGGGCGGCGCTCCTGTCTTTTACCCCGGCCCTCTTCCGCTTTCACTCATCTGGCTCCCACTCTGCGGCGTATTGCAGCAGCAGCGGCGGCAACCGCAGGTCTTTAGGGGTTTTGCAGCGGGCTTCAAATACCGCCAAAATATCTTTCACAGTTGGTTTACCCTTACTGCTGCCGGTAATGCCGCTGGCGATAATCACAGCGCAGGCACCGTTGCAATCGTTCTGCCACTGTTGCCAGCGGTCAAGTAAGTCGCGATCGGCACCGCCGCTGGTTTCGTACTCGGCAAATAGGTGTAGCTCACCATCGCCCGTTTGCAACAGGCCCAGATCAAAGGCTTCGCCGCTGAAGGGATCGCTGCCGGGGTTGAAGCACACCGCCTGGACACCCTGGGCCTGCTGGAGCTGTTGAATCAGGGTTTTGGCCTTGGGGCGCGAGGTCTGAATCAGCACGATCGGCAAGTCGGAGTTGGCCGCAGCGCCATTGCGACCGGCCCGGTCGTGGCCACCCTGAAATGCGATCGCCCCCTCACTGCGCAGGGTGTTGAGCACCTGTTGCCGAAACTGAGTCAGGATAATGATGGCTCCCTCGGGCACGTAGTCATCGCGCAGTACCGGGAAATCGAGCAGGCTGTTCGGGGCATTGGCCAGGGCACCGTCGGTCTGATCGGCCAGTTCGGCGGTGACCTCCGGTAGGGTTTTGACGGTGACGTTCAGCACCGCTTTACCGCCACTCTTCTCGGGGTTGGGAATTTTGTAGCGGCCCTTGAGTGCCTTTAGCGGCGGTCTTTCGAGCTGGTCGCGGTAGCGACTCATAAACCGCTGCAGAGCCTCCATGGCCACCAAAAAAGTCGCTCCTTCTTCGTCGGCCAGCTGACTGCGCAGCCCCTCTAAAGGGTGAATGCTGCCAAAATCGGGCTGCACGGCTTCAGGCGCTGCCCCTGACCAGGCCGAGGGCATGGAGCCCAGATCTAGGGGCTCATCGTCAAACAGCTCAAAATTGAGAAACAGGCAGTCTTGTTCTAAAAACGCCTCCTGCATCTCCTTGGGTGACTGTTGCCCCATCAACACCTGCTGACGAAACTGCTTCAGCGAGTCGAGCGAGCGATACATCAACAGGCCGTACTCGACCCCTCCCATGCCCAGCATCGATACATAGAGGGTTTCGATATCCCAGGCGTTAAGCTCGATCGCCAGCACCTGCTGTTCATTGAGGGTATGCCAGGGGGCCAACTCCCATATCTCCATGGCCCGGTCGAGCATCGCCTCAGCGTAGCGGGCGGGTAGCTCAGCCTCAGTCATCTCTGCCGAATGCTGTAGAGCATGAAACAGATCGTCAATCAGGGGCAGCTCTGGGGCATAGTCGATCACAATATCGAGCCCCTGGAGGGCGCCGCGCAGATAAAACTGAATTTCGCGATCGCTGACCACAATCTTTTGAGGCCGGGCCGGGGGCAGATTGCCCTGGGGAGCTTCAATGGCCTGTAGCAGCGTGCGCACCACGGGCTCATAGCCACAGGTCGTCGGTACAATCGTGAGCCCCCGCACCGCACTGTGGCTGCTATCGACCCAGAGAATACAATCGCTGCTTTCGGTATGGCGCAGGCGCAGGCCCCCGTCATCCTCCATCAGCCCACCGACCGAGCGGCGATCGCCCTCCCATACGCTGGCTACACGGGGCAGCCGCTTCAGGCGATCGAGGGTAATACGGTTCAGTCGGGTCATGGGCTAAGGGCAACGATGGGCAAGGAGGAACTAGGGGTGGGGCCGACAGGGTGAAGGATAACTGTGGTCAGCATAGCCAAGTTTAATCACCAACGGCCCCGAACGCGCACCGACTGTCTTAGCAGTTGGGGCGACCAGAGCTTGCCCCGGGCCTGGGCAGAGTGCCCGCAGCTGAAATTTCCAGCCCTCTGATGAGGCTAGGCCCCGGCCAACCACGACCGCCAATGGCTGCCATAAACTATAAAAAATCTGGGCTGTAACCGTTCAGCCCCTAGGGGTAAAGTGTTAGATTTCAAAACAATTTAAGCTAGCCAAGCCCCGGCGCGGGCAACTCTGTTTATGATGTAGAGAAGTTGTACTTGTATTCAGAAGGTTGTAATGGCTCAAGCCACTGAACAAACCCAAGGAATCTTAATGTCGGAAACCGCTCTCCGACATGTCAAGGCGCTCCAGCAGTCCCAGGGCGGCAAAGAACTCTGCCTGCGGGTGGGGGTACGCCAGGGAGGGTGTTCTGGTATGTCCTACACCATGGATTTTGAAGATCCCTCCAATATCAACGAGCACGACGAAGTCTACGACTACGACGGCTTTCGCGTCATCTGCGACAAAAAGAGCCTGCTCTATCTCTACGGTCTCATGCTCGACTATAGCGATGCGCTGATCGGCGGTGGCTTTCAGTTCACCAACCCCAACGCCGTCCAGACCTGCGGCTGCGGCAAATCCTTCGGGGCGTAGGATGGGCACGGGTAAGACCCTTTGCCCATCCTACGGAGCGCCATTGTGTGCTTTGCTGGATATTGCTCTAGATCGATCATTCATAGACCATGACGCAAACCGTAGAGACCCTGTTCGATCAAGGCATCGAACGCTACAAGGCGGGCGAAGATCCGGCTGAGCTAATTCCAGTATTCAAAGAGGTGTGCGATCGCGCCCCCAAGAGCAGCGCCGCCTGGGCCTGCCTGGCCTGGCTTTACCTGCTCACCGACAAGCCCAACGCTGGCCTCAAAGCCGCCCAAAAAGCCGTCAAGCTCAACCCTCAAGACCCCCAGGGGCGGGTCAATCTGGCCGTAGCCATGCTCGATGCCGGTAAGCCCGGCGTGCGCGAGCATGTGGAAATTGCGGCCCAGGTCATGTCTGTAGCCGAAGACCTGCGCGCCGAAGTGATGCAGAGCATCGACGATGGCCTCACCCGCAAGCCCGACTGGAAGAGCCTGGCTCGAGTTAAGCAGTGGCTTGAGTAGGTAGTTTGTTCTAGAAACCGGGTTTCTTTTGCGCTCCACGCTGGTCAGCTGGCCATCGCAAGTAAGAAACCCGGTTTCTCTTTAACCCCCTACTGCCCGTACCAGTCTTGCCGCCACTGCTTCATCTGGTCAATTTCGGCCTGCTGAGAGGCCATGATCTCGTCGGCCAGGGCCAGGAGTTCAGGGCGGCGGCTCTTTCCCTTCAAATCTTTAGCCATTACAACAGCTCCCTCATGGTGCGGAATCATGGCGTCCAAAAAGCGGCGGTCAAAGTCATCGTCGGCCCCGCCTAAGTCCATATCCATGCGCATAGAGCCGATCATCGCCTCGTCCATCGGCATGTCGTGCTTCATTTCGGCGTGGTACATCATTGGCACATCTGGGGCGTCGGGGTACCAGGCGGCGCGCCAGGCTTTCATTTGGTCAATCTCAACCTGCTGAGAGGCGAGAATGTTTTCCGCCAGCTGGCGAATTTCGGGACGTTTAGAGTTCGCCAGAGCCGCCTCAGCCATGGCCAGCGCTCCCTCGTGGTGGGGCGTCATGCCATCGATAAAGCGCAGATCGTAATTAGCATCGGCGGGGCCCAGATCCATATCGTGGCCACTGTGTATTCTTTCGCCAGATGCTGCCGCCGCTGTGGAGGGGTCGTTATGTACAGCATCCATGGAATGGGTGCTACAGGCCGAGAGAGGCACCAGGGTGGCTAGGGCAAAAACCATAGCCAGAGGCCGTTTTAGGCGCATTATCCGTTTCCAAAGCAGAATTATCTGTTTAGGATACACACTCCAGCAGGCTATAGCGTCAAGGGATGGAGCGGATGTTGTTTCAATGCGCCTAGATTCTGTTAATTTTCTGTTACGCAAGTGAGAGGAGCGATCGCGCCCTACTGTAAATTTTGTTAACAAAGTCGAGTCTTGTTTATTTCAAATTGTGTCACCTAATCGCCCTAAGCCTTATCTAGCAAGGTTTTCTGATACAAACAGGAAAGACATCTTTGATTTTGCTTTCGTTACGTAATATTTCCTGTAGAGTCTGATGGCGGTCAGTCGCCGAGTTGACCCAATCGCTATAACTCGATCTGACCGCCATCACCGCCTACTGCCCCTGCCTTAGCCGCGAAAGGAGTTTTACTGCATGTTCACCCACGTCAAGCCCACTGTGCGCCACATTGCCCCCGACGATCTCAGCGGGCGGCGTCTGGTTAAGGTGGTCTATGTGGTTCTAGAGCCTCAATACCAGAGCTCTCTATCCTCGGCCATCCGATCGATCAACGCTAGCAATGCCCAGGTGGCCTTCGAGGTCAACGGCTACCTAATCGAAGAACTGCGCGACGCCAACAACTACGCGGCGTTCAAGCAGGATGTGGCCGAGGCCAACGTCTTCATCGCCTCGCTGATCTTTATTGAAGACCTGGCCGACAAGGTGGTCGAGGCCGTCGCCCCCCTGCGCGACCAGCTCGACGTAGCCGTCTGCTTTCCCTCCATGCCTCAGGTGATGCGCCTAAACAAGATGGGCAGCTTCTCCATGGCGCAGTTGGGCCAGTCGAAGAGCATGATTGGCTCCTTCATGAAAAAGCGCAAGGAGAAGTCGGGCGCGGGCTTTCAAGACGCCATGCTGAAGCTGCTGCGTACCCTGCCCACGGTGCTCAAGTATCTGCCGGTGGAAAAGGCCCAGGACGCCCGCAACTTCATGCTCAGCTTTCAGTATTGGCTGGGCGGGTCGCCCGAGAACCTGGAAAATTTCTTTCTGATGCTGGCCGATCGCTACGTGATCACCGACAGCGCGATCGAAGGTGCGCCCCAGGCCGAAAGCCTCGACTACGAAGCGCCCGTCACCTACCCCGACATGGGCATCTGGCACCCCATGGCCCCCACCATGTTTGAGGACATCAAGGAATACCTCAACTGGTACCGCTCCCGCCGCGATATCTCTGACGATCTTAAAGATCCCCTGGCCCCCACCATTGGCCTCGTGCTGCAGCGCACCCACCTGGTGACCGGCGACGAGGCCCACTATGTGGCGATGGTGCAGGAGTTTGAATACCTCGGAGCGCAGGTCATCCCTGTGTTCGCGGGGGGGTTAGATTTCTCTAAGCCCGTCGATGCCTACTTCTTTGACCCGGTCGACAACACCAAAACCATTGTCGATGCGGTCGTCTCCCTCACCGGCTTTGCCCTGGTGGGCGGCCCGGCCCGACAAGACCATCCCAAAGCGATTGAGACCCTAAAGCGGCTCAACCGCCCCTACATGGTGGCGCTGCCTCTGGTATTTCAAACTACCGAAGAGTGGGAAGACAGCGACCTGGGCCTGCACCCGATTCAGGTGGCGCTACAGATGGCGATTCCCGAGCTGGATGGGGCGATCGAGCCAATCGTGCTTTCTGGGCGTGACGGGCTGACCGGGCGAGCCATCTCCCTGCAAGACCGGATCGAATCCATCACCCAGCGGGCGATGAAGTGGGCCAACCTGCGCCGCAAGCCCAAGCTCGATAAAAAACTGGCGATCACCGTCTTCAGCTTCCCCCCCGACAAGGGCAACGTGGGCACGGCAGCTTATCTGGATGTGTTTGGCTCCATCTATAAAGTGCTGGAGGCGATGAAGCAGAACGGCTACGACGTGCAGGATCTGCCCGAGTCGCCCGAAGCCCTGCTCCAGGAAGTCATCCACGACGCCCAGGCCCAGTACAACAGCCCCGAGCTAAACATCGCCTACCGCATGCCCGTGCGCGAGTACCAGGCCCTGACGCCCTACGCCGAACGGCTGGAAGAAAACTGGGGGCCACCGCCAGGCAACCTGAATACTGACGGCGAAAACATGCTGGTCTACGGCAAGGCCTTTGGCAATGTGTTCATCGGCGTGCAGCCCACCTTTGGCTATGAGGGCGACCCGATGCGGCTGCTGTTCTCTCGCTCCGCCAGCCCCCACCACGGCTTTGCCGCCTACTACACCTTTTTGAACAAAATTTGGGGTGCCGATGCGGTGCTGCACTTTGGCACCCATGGATCGCTGGAGTTTATGCCCGGTAAGCAGATGGGCATGTCGGGCACCTGCTACCCCGACAACCTGATCGGCAGCATCCCCAACCTCTACTACTACGCCGCCAATAACCCCTCCGAGGCGACGATCGCCAAGCGCCGGGGCTACGCCGAAACCATCAGCTACCTCACCCCTCCCGCTGAGAATGCGGGTCTTTATAAGGGACTGAAGGAACTGAGCGAGCTAATCGGTTCCTACCAGAGCAACAAGGAGAGCGGGCGGGCGGTGCAGATCGTCAACGCCGTGATCGAAACGGCGCGAATCTGCAACCTGGATCGGGATGTAGAGCTACCCGAAGGCGACACGGTTGAACTCTCCGCCGAAGAGCGCGACAACCTGGTGGGCAAGATCTACATCAAGCTGATGGAGATCGAGTCGCGGCTGCTGCCCTGCGGACTGCACGTGGTGGGCAAGCCGCCTACTGCTGAGGAGGCGATCGCAACGCTCGTCAACATCGGCAGCCTCGATCGCGAAGAAGAGGGCATGAAGAGCCTCCAGCGCCTGATCGCTGAAAGCATTGGGCGGGATATTGATGAGGTTTATGGGAACAGCGATCGCGGCCACCTGGCCGACGTGCAGCTGCTCTACGACATCAACCAGGGCGTACGCGCCGCCGTCGCCGCCCTCGTCCACGAGCAGATCGACGCCGAAGGGCGCGTCTCTATGGTGTCGCGGCTCAACTTCCTTAACATTGGCCGCAAAGAACCCTGGATCAAAGCCCTCCACGAGGCGGGCTACACCAAGGTGGATGGCGACGCGATCAAGCCCCTGATGGAGTACCTGGAGTTCTGCCTGGAGCAAATCTGCGCCGACAACGAACTGGGCGGTCTGCTCCAGGCCCTGGAGGGCGAATACCTGCTCCCCGGTCCCGGCGGCGACCCTATCCGCAACCCCGACGTGCTGCCCACCGGCAAAAACATCCATGCGCTGGATCCCCAGTCCATCCCTACCACCGCCGCCGTGCAGTCCGCCAAGATCGTGGTGGATAGACTGCTGGAGCGCCAGCGTCAGGAAAACCATGGGGCCTACCCCGAAACCATCGCCACCGTGCTTTGGGGCACCGACAACATTAAAACCTACGGCGAATCTCTGGCCCAGATGATGTGGTTTGTGGGCGTCAAGCCCCTGCCCGACTCCCTGGGCCGGGTCAACAAGCTAGAGCTGATTCCCCTCGAAGAGCTGGGGCGCCCCCGGGTCGATATCGTCGTCAATTGCTCCGGCGTCTTCCGCGACCTGTTCATCAACCAGATGGCCCTGCTCGATCGCGCCGTGAAAATGGCCGCCGAAGCCGATGAGCCCCTGGAAATGAACTTCGTTCGCAAGCACGCCCTGGAGCAGGCCGCCGAGATGGGGATTGGCCTGCGAGAAGCCGCCACCCGCATCTTCTCCAATGCCTCCGGTTCCTACTCCTCCAACATCAACCTGGCGGTGGAAAACAGCACCTGGGACAACGAAGCCGAGCTCCAGGAGATGTACCTGAAGCGCAAGTCCTTTGCCTTCAACTCCGACAACCCTGGGGTGATGGATAGCAACCGGGGCCTGTTTGAGTCGGCCCTGAAGACCGCCGAGGCCACCTTCCAAAACCTGGACTCCTCGGAGATCTCCCTCACCGATGTCTCCCACTACTTCGACTCAGACCCCACCAAACTGGTGGCTAGTCTGCGCGAAGACGGTAAAGCCCCGGCGGCCTACATCGCCGACACCACCACCGCCAACGCCCAGGTGCGCACCCTGTCCGAAACGGTGCGCCTGGATGCCCGCACCAAAATGCTCAACCCCAAGTGGTACGAGGGCATGCTCTCCCACGGCTACGAAGGGGTGCGCGAGCTCTCCAAGCGCCTGGTCAACACCATGGGCTGGTCGGCCACGGCAGGCGCGGTCGATAACTGGGTCTACGAAGATGTCAACACCACCTTCATTCAAGACCCGGAGATGTGCAAGCGCCTGATGGATCTCAACCCCAACTCCTTCCGCCGCATGGTCTCGACCCTGCTCGAAGTGAACGGACGCGGCTACTGGGAAACCAGCGACGAAAACCTGGAGAAGCTGCAAGAGCTCTATCAGGAAGTCGAAGACCGGATTGAAGGGGTGGAATAATCCCAGCGATAGACTAACTGAAAGGGGTGGGCATAAGCCTGCCCCTTTTCGCTATAGTTGAGCAACAATCATGAAGCCGCTGTTGTGAAATGCCGATAAGAATAAACAGCTGAGAACCGAGAGAGGGATCGATTTTGATGCTGTTGCTTTAGCTATTCATCAGGGACGGATACTAGATGTCGTTGAGCATCCTAACCAGGAGAAATACCCCTCTCAAAAAATATTTGTCCTTACTATCAATCAGCTTAACGGGTGACAAGGGTACTCAACGTCATGCGGTACAGGGCTTTGAGACAATAAAGGGGACAAAAAATAGGGAGCCTCAGTGCAGCTCCCCTAAACCAATATGTTTCCTGCATCCTACCAAACC
>NZ_JADEWX010000368.1 GCF_015207395.1 Nodosilinea sp. LEGE 07088 | reverse complement strand
GGTCGCCTCCCAGTCGGCCTTAGGAACGCGGATTCCGGCTATCTCGATCTCGTCGCTCATCGTTTTACCTTACCGAGTCTCCTGACCCAAAATCCCTAAACCTTCGTTAAATTCCTGGGACGGTTACTTTAAATGTGTACCCGACATGGAAATCACCTATTCACAAAAAGGGTCAAAATATCTGCTAAAGCCAAGGTCTTGACAGGAGCATATAACGATGTGGACAAAAAAACACTGTCAGGCAAATCATCAAATAGCCGCAGTTTCCAGGCTTCGATTGGGGTAGCGTTATTGCCATTTTTAGTGTGATCATATATCTAGTGTTCGTAAACTCCCGGTTCGCTCATTTCTAAGGAGGCTCCTCAGATTCTGGCCCCAGCCGAGTGTAAATACTCACCGGGAAGTTGAGTGCGTGTAGGATATGCAGCTGTAAAGGCGTCAGTTCGCTCAGATGAGCATAGGTTTGCCCTCGGGCGTTCACCATGATTAGAGTAATGTCTCGAAAACTGGCCAGCAGTAATTCCGCTGTTGGTCGAGCCGTTGCCCGCTTAGGATTACCGGGATACAGCCCTGAGAGGGTCCCTTGGTGGCCCGCCAAGGCTTGGCGGACCTGAAACTCCACCAGCGTCAACAATCGCAAACCAATCGAGAGTAAGCGAATCAACCCCCTGATATGGTCTTCGCGCTGTAAGTACATCGGAGAGAGGGAGAGGGGATGCCCTTTGAGTCGGCTAAAGCTGTGCTCTACCAGATACTCTTGGCGGTAGACCGTCACCGCTCGAGGCAGAGATAACGCGACTTCAGGATGATTGGTGACATAGACCCGCCAACCCAGCGTTTGCTTCTGCTGGTCGATGGCCTCGGTATCTAGGGTGTAGTCCACCTGGAATCGACGGTGCTCCACCACCCGGGCGGGGTGGTCCCGGTAGCGACGCACGGTGTGTTGCTCCACCGACTGTGAGTAGGTGAGTTGAACGTAGGCCTTGACCCGGTAGCGGGTGAGAACGGCCTCGGCGGCTTGCGCTAAGGAATCTGTATCGGGAAAGGCTTTCTGACCGCGCCGCGATTGATTGAGCGCTGCCAAGGCCGTTTGGGCGTGCTCGAGTCGGGTTTGGAAGGCCTGCTGCGCGGATTGAGCATAGGCCAGGGAGTACACGACCAATTGCCGCTCTGACCAGGTCCAGGGTTGCCCGTCCCATTCTCCCGTGCGGGTCTGATGTTGCTCATAGCCTCTGGCAATCAGCGCGGTGTGACCATCGGCATAGTCATAGTGAATCTCCTGCAACTCGACTGCCCCTTGCCGTACGGGTTCCAGATAGACTTGCATCGCCTCGGCAGTGAGTTGACTCCCACCGAGCGGACACAGATAGTAGTCACCCTTAACGGGTGACAAGGGTACTCAACGTCATGCGGTACAGGGCTTTGAGACAATAAAGGGGACAAAAAATAGGGAGCCTCAGTGCAGCTCCCCTAAACCAATATGTTTCCTGCATCCTACCAAACCA
>NZ_JADEWX010000166.1 GCF_015207395.1 Nodosilinea sp. LEGE 07088 | reverse complement strand
GGGGTACAGTGGCCGGGCTTGCAGGACGGGCTAGTTCTTCGAGGGGGTTGTAGGGGTCACGGGTCGGGCGATCGGTCGGGCGATTGGCAGGGGCGGCAGGCTGGGCGGGCTGGGAATAGTCGGGGCTACTACAAGTCGGGCCTGGGAAGCCGTTGGATTGGGAGCCAATCAGGACAGGGGCAGATCCCCAGTAAGAATTATTAGTAAAAACCTGAATAGACTGCTCTAGGGAGCTAGGTGAGGCTTTGTAGAGGGCGATTCCCATAGCAAATCGCTGATTATATGAGCCATTGAAGAAGATTCCAGGGTTTAGCAGTTTCCCGCAAATCTTGGCCGGTTGACCGCTTGTGTAATGGATACCAAAACCCAGGTTGGCAGGCCAGTTCAGAGCATCTAGGGGGGGAGTATCTAGCCCATCCTCAGGCGTGGCGATCGCCGGGCCTGCTACGTCGTCAGATTGCAGAAAATCACGAACCAGGTCAGCACCGGCGGCTAGTATGCCGCCGCCGGGCAGGATACCGGCGGCGGTTCCCGCGAAGGCACCGCCAACGCCGGGTATACGGCCTAGCACAGAGCCGGTGGCCCGACCCACAGCACCGCCGATCGACGCTCCGGCAATGCTACCGGCGGCACCTCCGGCGACACCTCCGACAGCAGCACCGACAGGGTTTACGGTCGCCACGGCCCCGGCGGCGGCACCGCCAGCCTGGCCCAGCATGGTGCCAACAGCAGCACCGACACCGACCCCAGCAGTCTCCCACCAGTCAGCACCGTTTGCCTTGGCATAACCGGCCATGACGGCACCAGATAGACCGGCTCCGATTAAGGGGACGGCTCCAAGGGTACCTCTTGCAGCCATGGCCGGAGAAACAACAGTCGGGGCGGCGGCGCGGGCGGCGGCGGCGGCCTGGGCTCCGGTTGCACCTCTTGCAGCGGCGGCATTCTTGGCGGCAATGCCCGAACCGCTGGGCCGATAGTTGGCACCGGGGGTATAAGCGTTATTTACTACCGGTTGGGAGTTTGCATAGGGGGCCACCGAGGGCCGGGCAGAAGCCACGGCGGGCCGATTTGGCGTGATGGTAGGATTGGTGGCTGACTGTGGAGTTAGGCGGCTGTAGCTGGGTTCGTAGCCGGGCTGATAGGTGACGAATGGATCGGCGGCAAAGCTGGGCTGTAACCGACCTGTCGGCAGAGGAGAACCCCGGTTGATTGGAGCCGATGGCGGGGTCGTGTTAACTCGGTAAACGGGGCCGCTTTGCGGCGTGGCACTAGACGGCGTATGAGTCTGGGCCGTGGGGAGCCTCATCCCCGTTGTAGCTTCCAGCCAGGCGTAGCGGGTTGAAATGCTCATGGCCGGGGTTAATCAACCTTATAGGCGGCGGGAATAGTGGCTTCCTTGAATTCCTGGGCAAACGTCCAGAGTTTCTGTGTCGTTGAGGTGATGTAGGCCGGGTCTAAGGGCAGACTCACCCGCGCGATCAGGCGGGTTGTGCCGTCGGCAGCAGTGACAATATTCACGTCGCAGACCCGCTCTAGCAGTGCGCCGGGCAGCTCCTGATAGGTCAGCGATGAAAACAGGTTATTTAACGTCAAAATGCCGTGGGCG
This sequence comes from Nodosilinea sp. LEGE 07088, assembly GCF_015207395.1. Classification (GTDB taxonomy): domain Bacteria; phylum Cyanobacteriota; class Cyanobacteriia; order Phormidesmidales; family Phormidesmidaceae; genus Nodosilinea. The sequence goes on along the minus strand of NZ_JADEWX010000166.1, from coordinate 11,326 downwards.
ACGTAGCGTTCTAGCGTATTAATTGCGGCGGGCATGTCCGTGCTGCGGTTAAAGTCGACCATGGGTTTTCTTCATAAAGACTAAACCCGTTATAGGCTGGGCAAACTGAACTGGAAATATGCCACTTTTAGAGATTTCACGCAGTACGATGAAATCGTGAAACTGCTATTTAGTAAGGCTTCAGACGATTTCAATCTTTATAAGTGGCTCTAGAAATTCCGGTTTTACTTCTTTTTTCAGGAAAACAAGAACATGAAGATCGACGGAAATGGACAGGCCGAACCGCTGAGTAAACAAGAATTCACAAAGGCGCTAAATTTATTCGAGTCAAACCACCACAGGCTGATTTTTGCCCTGTGCTGGTACACTACCGATCGCCCTAGCGCCGTGCTCTCTCTGAGCGTCAAGAATGTTTATTCAGACCCAGAGAAACGACGGCCCAGAGAAACAATTGTGATTCCCCGGAGTACTCGGAAGGATCGCAAAACTAGGGAGGTGCCCTGCTGTCGGCAGCTGGCCGCTGAGCTACGGGCCTATCAGCCACCAGAAAGCGGGTGGTTATTCCCTGGCCAAGCGGGCGGACATCTCACTTATCGGGCTTACTACAACGCCCTGGCCCGCGTCTACGCAAAGATGGGACTATCGGGCTACAGCCCCTACAGCACCCGGCGGGGGGCACTTACCCATCTACTGCGTCAGGGCATGAGCACGCGGCGCATCCAGGAAATTTCAGGGCACAAGAGCTTGGCCAGCCTGCAGCCTTACCTGGAATCTACGGCGATCGAGCGGCGTCAGACTGTGGAGCTTTTATGAGTAGAGGTGAATGAATTGTATTGACTCTCTATGTGCTAGCGATGGGCGCTTTAACATTCGCCAGCACTTCTCTAATGCTTAGTGCTGAAAATACGGCCAACATAACGCCATTACCAAGCGGCGGATTCTATATTTGGTAGTGGGACAGTTGTACCTGTTCGCCGTGAAAGATCTGACAGAATAACGTTAAATTGATAAGGCGTTGTCACTAATCCCCCAGACATGCCCAAATCGGACGCCTCTGCTAAGAAATCTGCTTCTCGCAACGGTCGAGGATCCGGCAAGGGCAATTCTACCGCAGGTAAGAGGAACACTGACAGCAAGAGCAGCACTACCGAACTAGCTCACCATCAAGCCGCCCTCGACGACAACGTCATTCGCATTCGCGGCGCTCGTCAGCACAACCTGAAGAATCTAGACCTGGAGATTCCCCGCAATCAGCTGATTGTGTTTACCGGGGTGTCGGGCTCGGGCAAGTCATCCCTGGCCTTTGACACCATTTTTGCCGAGGGTCAGCGCCGCTACGTCGAGTCGCTGAGCGCCTACGCCCGCCAGTTTTTGGGCCAGGTCGATAAGCCCGATGTAGATGCGATCGAGGGGCTGAGCCCGGCGATTTCCATTGACCAGAAATCGACCTCCCACAACCCCCGGTCGACGGTGGGCACGGTCACCGAAATCTACGACTACCTGCGCCTGCTCTACGGGCGGGCAGGCGACCCCCACTGCCCCCACTGCGATCGCAGCATTGCGCCCCAGGCCATCGACCAGATGATCGATCGGGTCATGGCCCTGCCCGATCGCACCCGTTTCCAAATTTTGGCGCCGGTGGTGCGGGGCAAAAAGGGCACCCACAAAAAACTGTTGTCTAGCCTGGCCGCCGAGGGCTTTGTGCGGGTGCGGGTCAACGGCGAACTGCGCGAACTCACCGACAATATCGAGCTGGATAAAAACCACAGCCACAACGTGGAAGTGGTGGTTGACCGCCTGGTCAAAAAGGAGGGATTAGAAGACCGTCTGGCCGACTCGCTGCGCACCTGCCTGAAGCGATCGGAGGGGATCGCCGTGATCGACATTCTGGCGGAAAAACCTCAGCCCGAAGCGACACCAGAACCCGGAAATAACGTCATATCCCTAACCGTTGGCGCAGCCTCTCCAGCGGAGAATCGCCTGCCCCAGGCGGCAGAAGCAGAGGGCCGCTATGGCCACCCCAAGGAGCTGGTGTTTTCTGAAAACTTCGCCTGCCCCGAGCACGGCGCTGTGATGGAAGAACTCTCGCCCCGGCTGTTCTCGTTTAACTCGCCCTACGGGGCCTGCCCCCACTGCCATGGTCTGGGCAGCCTGCGCACCTTCTCCGCCGACCTGGTGGTGCCCGACCCGAGTCTGCCGGTCTACGCTGCGATCGCCCCCTGGTCAGAGAAAGACAACATCTACTACTTCTCCCTGCTCTACAGCGTCGGCCAGGCCTTTGGCTTCGAGATTCAGAGCCGGTGGGATCAGCTCACCCCCGAGCAGCAGCACATCGTGCTCCACGGCAGCGAAGAGAAGATCTATATCGAGTCAGACTCGCGCTACCGTGAGCGTAAGGGCTACCACCGCCAGTACGAGGGGGTGTTGCCCATTCTCGATCGCCAGTACAAAGACAGCAGCTCTGAGCTGCATAAACAAAAGCTGGAAAAGTACCTGATCGACCAGACCTGCGAAGTCTGCCACGGCACCCGGCTCAAGCCCGAGTCCAATGCCGTGCGCATCGGTCCCTACAGCATCAGCGACCTCACCAATGTCTCCATTCGCGAGTGCCTCAAGCGCATTCGGGGTCTGGTGGGCGAAACGGTGGCGGAGGAAGAAAGCCATGCCCCTACCCTGTCGGCCCGGCAGCTGCAAATCGGGGCCCTGGTGCTGCGCGAAATTCGCGCCCGCCTCCAGTTCATGATGGATGTCGGCCTCGACTATCTCACCCTGCACCGCACCGCCATGACCCTCTCCGGCGGCGAAGCCCAGCGCATTCGCCTGGCCACCCAGATTGGTTCGGGCCTCACCGGCGTACTCTACGTGCTCGACGAGCCCAGCATTGGCCTGCACCAGCGCGACAACGATCGCCTGCTCAATACCCTGCACCGGCTGCGCGACCTGGGCAATACCCTGATCGTGGTCGAGCACGACGAAGACACCATTCGCGACGCCGACTACCTGGTGGATATTGGCCCGGGGGCCGGAGTCCACGGCGGTGCGATCGTGGCCGAGGGCGACCTCAAAGCCCTGACCTCAGCTAAAGATTCTCTCACCGGGGCCTACCTGTCGGGGCGGCGCAGCATTCCCACCCCCGCCCAGCGGCGACCGGGCAATGGCCGATCGCTCATCCTCAAAAACGCCCACCGCAACAACCTCAAGCACCTGGATGTGGAGCTTCCCCTGGGGGCGCTGGTCTGCATTACCGGCGTCTCGGGTTCGGGCAAATCGACCCTGGTTAACGATCTGCTCTACCCCGCCCTGCAGCACCACTTTGGCAGCAAGGTGCCCTTCCCCAAGCGGCTCGATCAGCTGGAAGGGCTGAAGGCGCTGGATAAGGTGATCGTCATTGACCAGTCGCCGATTGGGCGCACGCCGCGATCGAATCCGGCTACCTACACCGGGGTCTTTGACGTCATCCGCAACCTGTTTACCGAAACCATTGAGGCCAAGGCCCGGGGCTATAAGGCGGGGCAGTTCTCCTTTAACGTCAAGGGCGGGCGCTGCGAGGCCTGCGGTGGCCAGGGGGTGAACGTGATCGAAATGAACTTTCTCCCCGATGTGTACGTGCAGTGTGAGGTATGCAAAGGGGCGCGCTACAACCGCGATACCCTACAGGTTAGCTACAAGGGCAAAAACATCTCCGATGTGCTGAACATGACCTCTGAAGAAGCCCTGGCGTTTTTCGAGAATATTCCCCAGGCCGCCAGTCGCCTGCAAACCATGGTCGATGTGGGTCTGGGCTACATTCGTCTGGGGCAGACGGCCCCCACCCTCTCCGGCGGCGAGGCCCAGCGCATGAAGCTGGCTTCGGAGCTGGCCCGCCGCTCGACGGGTAAAACGCTGTATTTAATTGACGAGCCGACCACTGGCCTCTCGTTCTACGACGTGCACAAGCTGCTAGACGTGGTGCAGCGCCTGGTGGATAAGGGCAACTCGGTGCTGATGATCGAGCACAACCTGGACGTGATTCGCTGCTCAGATTGGATTGTTGACCTGGGGCCCGAGGGGGGCGATCGCGGCGGCGAGCTAATTGCCCAGGGTACCCCCGAGGAGGTGGCCCAGGTACCCCAGTCTTACACCGGTAAGTACCTAGCCAAGGTGCTAGAGCAACACCCTGCCGGTAGGCCGGCACCGGTTTCTTAGTCTGACGTCATCCATTGGGCTGCCTAGCCCTACAGTCAGGTCTAAACAATTTGAACAAATCTGTGTCCTGAGAAGCGGGGCATCGTACACTTCATGGTATTCTCTAGCCTCTAATCGCTGGCGTTCTATGACTTGTATTGCGAGTGTTGGGCGAGCCTTGGGCAAAACGCTGGGGCGGTGGCTAGCGCTGGCGCTAGCCGTAGCGGCTCTCATCGTCGGTTTCCCCAGCTTAGCTACCGAGACCCCAGCCCCCCCCACAGTGCCCAGCCTCAATGGTACGTCGGCCCCGTCCGATATCCCTGAGGGCAACAAAATTGACGGGTTCCCAGTGGTGCTCGACGGTGAATCGCTATTTTTGGTGCGCGAGGGCGTCGAAGGCGTCACCACGGCCCAGGAACGGGCCGCGATTATTAGCCAGCGCATTACGGGGATCGCCAGCGACCCCGCGATCGCCCCCGAAGCTGTGCAGGCTGATATTGGCGACGACCAGAGCGTGGTACGCGCTGGTGAAACCGTCCTCTTTACCGTGCGCGAAGACGATGCCAAAGCCTACGGACAACCCCACCCCGAGCTGGCCGCCACCGCCGTCGAGCGCATTCAGCAGGGCCTGATCGCCTACCGCGAAAAGCGCAGCCTGCGCCGCCTGGGAACCAGCATTTTGGCCGCTATACTCAGCACGGTTGCCCTAGTTTTATTTCTCAAAGCGCTGTTTTTGATCAGCTCTAAGCTGCTCACCCGCATTCAGCAGCAGCAGCAAGCGGGCACCCTGGCAATGCGGTTTCAATCCATGCAACTGCTGGGTTCTGGAGCCACCAGCTATCTGCTCAGCGGGCTGGTGCGATTTGGTCGATTGGCCCTGATCTTGGGGGTGCTATACCTATACGTACCCTTTGTGTTGAGCCAGTTTCCGGCTACCGAAACTGTGGGCGATAACCTGTTGCAAGATACCGCCTACCGCCTTACCCTGATCATTCAGGCGCTGGTAGCTTACCTACCCAAACTGGCGACAATTGCGATGATCATGGTGATCACCTACTACATCGTTCAGTTTGCCAAGCAAGTGATCATCGAGTTGGGTCGCCACGATGTCTACCCCTGGTTTTATCCTGAATGGATACAGCCCACGATTCGGCTAGCAACGCTGTTGATTGCGGCGACCGCCCTGGTGATGGCAGGCCCTTATTTGCCAGGGTTTGGTTCCCCGGCCTTTCAGGGCGTGTCGCTGTTTGTGGGAGCACTGTTGACGCTGGGGTCATCGTCGGCGGTGGCCAATGCTCTGTCGGGCATCATCTTGATTTATACCCGCGCCTTTCAGCTGGGTGACTTCATTCGCATCGACGACATCATCGGCGAAGTGCAAGAAAAGTCGCTGTTTGTTACCCGAGTGCTCACCCCCAAACAAGAGACCGTCACCATTCCCAATGCTTCGGTACTCAACCACAACGTCATCAACTACAGCGCCATCTGTCGCGAGTCGAACGGTTGCCTGCTGCTATACACCACCATTACCCTTGGCTATGATCTGCCCTGGCGCAAGGTGCACGAGGCGCTGGTCGCAGCGGCGCAGGCCACCGCCCACATCGCGGCTGAGCCTCGGCCCTTTGTGTTGCAAACCGACCTGAACGACTTCAACGTCAGCTATCAGCTCAACGCCTACACCTCCATGCCCACAAAGATGCCCCGCATCTATTCAGAACTGCATCAGAATATTCAAGACTACTGTAATCAAGCTGATATCGAGATTCTGTCGCCCCACTTCTCGGCCCTGCGCGACGGCAACCACTCGACTATCCCCGCTGACTACCTACCTGAGGGCTATCAATCGCCCGGGTTTGTGATCCAAAAATCGGATGGTCGGGGGTAGTTGGCGGGGCGGAGGTTTGGTGACTATTGTCAATTGCTAGGGATCGGGAGGCCGGGGAGCCCGACCAGTAGCTTCATTAACGGGCTGCTTTCAACAGGCTTTGACAACATGGCATTGCTAACCCTTCACCTGGGCTTGTAGCCAGCTTAAATAGTCGGGTAGCCCAGCGGCAATGGGTAGGGCTATAATCTCAGGCAGATCATAGCTATGGTGCTGGCGAATGGTTTGGCTCAGGGTCTCAAACTGGCGGAGATCGGTCTTGATAATCAGCTGCCACTCAGGCTCGTGCTCAATTTTGCCCTGCCAGCGGTAGATAGACCATAGGGGAAATACACTGACACAGGCCGCTAGCCGCTGCTCAACCAGGAAGCTGGCAATCGTATTAGCCTCGGCCTCTGAGCCAGCGGTGACCAGTACGACCCCGAGCGCTGCGGGCTTAGTCTCGGAAAGTGACATTATTGCAGAGGAACGCGATCGACAAATTGTGATTGATTCAGCGTTTCACGGGCGGGGCGATGGGGCCAACGGGTTTCGCCCTGTACAGCTTCATAAAGGTAAGCACGAGCTTCTATCGGCAGAACTGATTCGGTAAACTCGGTACCGTCTACCACGGTTGCTTTGAGCGACGCTTCGCCCAAGTTAGCCCGGGTAAGGTCGGCTCGAGATAGGTTAGCTCCATCGAGGGTGCTATTCCACAGCACTGCTCCAGTAAGGTCAGAACCCGTGAGGTCAGCGCCGATCATGCTGATGCCCCGCATCGTGGTGTGGGTAAGGTTGGCTGAACTGATGTCAGCCCGGTCTAGGTTGGCACCGTTGAGTTTAGCTTCTTTGAGATTGACGCCGGCCAGATTCATGCCGCGCAGATCTACTCCATTGAGCCAGGCTCCCTCTAGGTTGGTGCCATCCATGCAGGTACGCTCTAGGTCGGCGCCGCTGAGCCGAGCCCCAGTCAAATGAGCCCAGGATAGGTTGGCTCCACTTAAGTTGGCGCCGCGCAGGTTGACGCCGCTCAGGTTGGCCCCACTTAAGTTGGCGCCGCGCAGGTCGGCTTGGCGCAGGTTGGCTCCACAGAGGTCGCCACCGCTGAGCTTGGCTTGGCGGATGTCGGCCCGCACCAAAAAAGCTCCTCGCAGGTTGGCTTTGGTCATATCGGCCTGGGCGAGGTGGGCTTCGCTCATCTTGGCAAAGCTGAGGTTAGCCCAGTTAAGGTCGGCATAGTCGAGGTTTGCCTGAGTGAGAAAGGATCGGCTCAGATCTGCGCCCTTGAGGTTGGCATGGCTGAGATCGACCTCTACCAGAATGTGGCGGCTAAAGTTAGCGCCGACCAGACTGATGCCGGTGAAATCCCGGTATCCGGCTTCATAAAGCTCTAGGAAGTATTGAATGTGCATAACACTACGGTGATGAGTCGGAGGTGTAGCCGACTCACGGGGGGCGATTAATCGCACGGTACAGTCCCAAAAGTAGGGCGACGAGCTATAGGTAGAGTATAAAAACGATTGCAAGCAATAGGCTTATGGGTGAAGTTAATGGTTCTTTAGTTAACGATCAGGGAACATAAGTTTACGGTTCAAAACGTGTTTAATTATTTTTTAACAGTTGCCCTCTCTAGGGGCTGTGTGGCTCGGATACAGCTTATTTTCTTTTTCTGGGTCTGACAGGGTTCGTTGCTTTTGTTTGATAATTTGGTGAGAAACTTAGTACTTGGGCTGGTATGCGTCGATTCATTTTTGGGGGGCTGGGGCTGGGGTTTGTTCTGTATGCGTTTATACTTGCCCCGCCAGAGCAGCCAGGAACCTATGATTTAATTTTTCGCCTTTCTACGGGGGATTGGCAGAGCATTAATCCGGCTGTCATCGCGTTGTTTAACGCCATGGGGCTGTGGCCCCTGGTCTATGCTGCGATCGCCCTGGTCGATGGCCACGGCCAGCGCTGGTGGGCCTGGCCCTTTGTAGTGGCCTCGTTTGCTGTCGGGGCCTTGGCGCTGCTGCCCTACCTGGCCCTGCGGCAGCCCAATCCTGACTTTAGTGGTACCCCAAGTACCCTACTGCGGCTGCTAGAGTCGCGCTGGCTAGGGGCAGTGCTGGCGGCAGGGGCGATCGCCCTGGCGGTCTTGGCGATGCTTCACGGCGACTGGCCCGATTTCTGGCACTAGTGGCAAACTAGCCGCTTTATTCACGTCATGTCCCTCGACTTTTGCGCCCTGGGGCTGTTGTTCCCAGTTTTATTGAAGGATGATATGACCCGCCGAGGGCTGACTCAGCCCTGGTTACCAGCGGCGGTGCTGGCGCTGCCGCTAGTGGGCGCATGCCTATATCTAACCCTGAGACCACCTCTGGCAGAGGTCTGCGATATTGAGGGGGTGCGAGAGCTCATCCAGATCAGATACCAGAAGTAGCCTGACGGGATTCGGGCTACATGTCACAGCGAATTTGAACTGAGTTCTGATCGCCATCTCGGAAAACCGAGATAGGACCATAGGTAAAGGCTGAGGCCGGATCCGCAGGGGTGGGTGACTGATTTGGGCTGGGGGCAGCGACCTTGCTCTGGGTGACCGTAATGCCAACCCGCCCTCGGTTTTGCTGCCCGCTGTAGTTAAACGAGTAGGAGCCGATCGCATAGTTGGGTTTGTCGCTGAGAGTCCCCCAGTAGGGCGAAACTGTCAACTCGACTAAGCCGCCAATGTGGTGATGGAAGGCTGGACAGGTTTGGAGGGTGTTTTGGGCGGCGATATAGGTAGCGCCAAAGGTAGCTACCGCCGCCTGCTCCCTGGCGGCGGTGGTCTTGAGCAGGAGCCATCCGGTCGACCAGGGGACCAACAGATAGAGCAGGAGCAGCCCTGACCCGGTCACCAGAGCAACCCTGGCCCAGCGATCGCGTCCGTTGCCGGTGGTGCCAACTAGCCGGTAGCGAATCAGCAGAATATTGAGGCCCGCAAATATCGCGATCGCCCCATCCAGCAATCGATTGCTACCCCTTGAGCTCCCCGACCACATCGCCCCCTGCATCATTCCCAGCAGCAGCAGCACTAGCAGGTAAAAGGTCATGGTCATTGCGCCCGCCACAATCAGCGGATAATCAGGCGGGCGTTTCAGCGCCAGATTCAGCAGCGCCAGCGCTAGGGTAGAGGCCGCAAAAAACGCCACCATACCCTGGTCAAGGCCATTGGGAATTGAGTCATTTGGGCCAATCCAGCCTATGTTTACCGTTGCGGAGGCCAACGAAAAAGCGCCATACCCCGCTGTGGCTGTCATTAGAAACAGGGCAACACTGCCTAGCCAGGGGTTTACTGTCCGTTGCAGTTGATTGAGCATTGGCCCTAGCCTTCCTGGGCGGCACCGCCTAGCCTTCGAAAACCGATCTTCTGAGGTGCGGGTTGAACCTGCCGTCAATCCTTAGCATTCGCTATGGTAGGTCTAGATATATTGTATTGTGCGAAACCTATCGTGCAACGACCTAGGGTGCGACGTAAACCGCCTGAGGCAACGGCCCAGGCATCCTGTACCATCGCAGGCTGGCTGATGGTTTGGATGGCCGCGGCCATTGTCGTGGTTGGTCTGCTGGTGCCAGGGGGAGTGAACTTTGGCGCAGCCAGCGGTGTGGCTCTCCTGGCTGGTGTGCCGGTAACCCTGACTTTTTTGGGGGCGTTAACTTCACCAGGACAGGCCGTGGCGATCGCCCTCTTACTGGCCACCCTCTATGGCTTGCTAGCCCGAGGCATTTGGCAGGGCTCGACAATTGCCCTGGGGCTGAGTTTGGTGCTCCTGCTGGGCGACCTGGGCTGGGGAGTACTGACTGCGTTGGGGGTGAGTGGAGAGGTGCCACCTGGCCTGGTGGTCTTGCTGGCGGCAGTTTTTTTCGGCCCTCGGCTGGGGCTAATGTGGCTGCTCGGTCAGTGCCTCAGCCAAAAGCGGAACCAGCCAACGGCTCTGAAAATTGGCGCTCTAGCGCGGGGGCTGTCTGAGTTTTTAGTTGATCCAGTCGGTTGGGTACTTTACCGCTTTGGCCAACCCTCTCCGCCTGACCAAAATCGTGACCCGCCCAACCGCGATTGACTATGGCCATCACCGCCTGAGCAGGGCGGCACTAACCCTGACTACCGATGCACCTGCTGCACCGCCATACTCTGTAACCGACCCAGGGTGCGCTGCACCGACGAGAGCGCTTGATGATCGCCCTGGGCCTCCAGGTAGGCGCTGGCTCGCTCTAGATCGGCGATCGCATTCTGGGCATCGCCCTGGCTTTGGTAGACCGCGCTGCGATAGCAGTAGGGCAGGGCGATGGGGTCACCGCAGGCGATCGCATCGCTGAAGTCGCGCACGGCGCCTTTGAGATCGCCTAGTTTTTGCAGGGCGCTGCCTCGGTAGACGTAGGACATCGGCAGGTGGGGCTTAAGGCCAATGGCCTGGGTAAAGTCTGCGATCGCGGCTGGGTAGCGCCGTTGCTCAAGCCGGAGCCAGCCCCGGTTGCAGTAGGGGGCAAACAGTCTAGGATTTTGGTTGATGGCTTCGCCCAAGTCGGCTTCGGCAGCGTCTACTTGGTTGAGCTCCATTTGAGCGACCCCGCGATTGTTGAGGGCAATAGCGTGGTGGGGCTGGAGGGTAATCACCCGGCTATAGTCGCTAATGGCACCGGGTTGGTCTCGCAGGTCGTGGCGGGTTGTGGCCCGGTTAAAGAAGGCGGTTGTATCGCCAATCGGGATCACCGGATCGCGAAAGCGCTGAATTAGAGCCTGGACTACCGCTGGATCTGAGGTGCGTAGCTTAGCTTCCAAATCGGGAATGGCTGCACTCTGGGTGGGCAACGCCTTCAGGCTAACAATGGCGTAGGTATGCTCGGGCGGGGCGCTGCCGCCGCTGTCGCAGACCAGATAGCTCTCAGCGGTGCCCATGATGCGAAACTTGAAGCGATCGGCGTAGTTTTCCCGCAGGGGGAGGAGCTGGTTTAAAGCCGCCTTGAGCAACTGGAGTTGACTTGACTCAGTTCCCCAGCGCTGGCTGATCCGCCAGGCTAAGCGACCATCGTGCTGGTCGCCCCGGTGGCACCAGCCAATTTCGAGCTGCCCGCCCCGCTCCAAGAACTGGCTAAATCGCTTGATTAGGCTGTCGTCGATGGTGACGTAGCTGGCCCAGGGCCAGACTAACAATACCCGGCGAGTGGCCTGGTCTAGGGCCTGGTCTAGGGCGCGACGACTGGCCATGGCCTGGGGCTCGGTGGCGGTGACCACGGGGAGATCGATAATCCAGTCGGGATGATGAGTGGGGCGGGCCAGGGTTG
>NZ_JADEWX010000165.1 GCF_015207395.1 Nodosilinea sp. LEGE 07088 | reverse complement strand
GCTCCATAATATTGCTGGCTGAAACGTTCTATATCAGCCAGTTTCGGGCATGACGGGTCGTTTGACTTAACCCATGTCCGTTTTTCTTGGCGGCTCGTCACTGGACAGAGAACTTCCCACTGTCCAGATCTTCAAGATTTCAACCCTTTTATTGGCATCTAAAGCCTAGTGATTTTCTGTCCGTCGTCCCCAGTTTGACCAAAAGTGGTGCCCCCGATAGCTCTCAGGCAGGGGCCGACGATGGCTCTGGTGAAAATCTTCTTGTACCTTGCGGGTGAGTCGCTTCGACACCTGGCGTACCACCTGGTTTAGAAGGCGATCGCCTGACGCCTTGAGCAGGGACTGGGGTACCGAGTTGAGCATGCGCGGCATGTGAATTTTTACCCCCAGACTCAGTTCCCAATCGACCTGGGTTAGCGCCGTAGCCGGAGGAACCGCCTCTGCAATCTCTTGCAGCCGCATCACGGCATGAAAATCGACGTCGTAGCCCGGGGGTACATAGTGCGGCACCGACATGCTATCAATCCGGTAGACCTGGTGGTCGAGGGGAGATAGATATAGGCCCACCTTGGGTTCAACCTCGTAGCCCAGCACTGAAAAATGACCCACAACTAAAGCGTAGCCATGGTCAGAAATTGGCTCGACCTGCATCGGGTGAGCACAGCGAGTGAACCAGCCCTGGTGGCTATTGAGATAGTTGCCGACAGTACCGATGTCGGCAGACATATCCATTTTGCCGGCATAGTGACCCTCTAGCAGCAAACTACCTCCCCCTGGGGACATGTCAGCCCGATCCGAAGGCAATGGCTTGTTGTCGTTAACCGTCACACCGCCTACCTCAGTAGCCTCCTCACTAGAGACTAACGGCAACGCATCAATATTGTGAGCAGATGGCATGGATTCCAGAGTCACTGTACAACCAATTGCTTAAACGACACTAGAGAGCGAAATTGCATCAGAGCCTTCACCCATCGTAAAGGTTTACTATCCTAAGTGTGCCCCCTAGAACTGTCACTCCCATCACGGTTTGACTTTACTATCCTTAGACCGGTTCCCTTTTAAGTGGCCATTTCGTAAGATCAGGGCAGTTCTATATTGGGGAAATGAACGGTGAAAGCATTTGTTGCCGGGGCAACCGGAGCCACGGGCTCTAGAATTGTGGCTCAGCTCGTCGATCGCGGCGTACCAGTCGTAGCTTTTGTCCGCGATGCGGCCGCCGCTCGCACCCAACTGCCCCCTGAAGTCACCCTAATCGAAGGCAACGTCACCGACAAAGCCAGCATTCGCAGGGCTATTTTGGGCTGCACCGTTTTGCTCTGTGCCACCGGAGCTCGCCCCAGCCTCGACCCCACTGGCCCTTACCAGGTCGACTATGAAGGCACCAAAAACCTGGTCGATGTCGCCAAAGAAGCCGGTATTGACCACGTTGTCATGGTGTCATCCCTCTGCGTCTCGCGCTTCTTCCATCCCCTCAATCTATTTTGGCTGGTGCTCTACTGGAAGCAGCAGGCTGAGGCCTATCTGCAAGCTAGCGGCCTCACCTACACCATCGTTCGCCCTGGCGGCCTAAAGGATGACGATACCGATAGTCGTCCGCTGATCATGGCTCCAGCCGACACGCTCTTTGAGGGCAGCGTGCCGCGCCTGAAGGTAGCCCAGGTCTGCGTCGAGGCCCTGTACCTACCCCAGTCGCGCAACAAGATTGTGGAAATCGTGGCCCAGGAGAATGCCAGCGCACAGACCTATGAGACCCTGTTTGCCGGGGTGGCTTAGGCCCTGAATAACCCAGTGCTCTGTCAGTTTTATGGGGGAGATGTTTGCAGGGTGCGTAAGGTGCGATCGCCCATCAGCACTAACGAGCGTTATGTGGCTGATTGCTGTTAGCGAGCAAACAATTCTAAGACATCCCTGGCATTGAGTATCTGAATACCGCGATATGATTTTAGAATAAGTAAGTCATCATCTCCAGTCACGATAAAATTGGCTTCACCATTCGATGCAAGATTCAGGAATTTGTCATCTTTTGGATCTCTACAAATTTTTAAGTCTTCTGACACTTCGACAAGCTCAGCTTTAGCTAAAAGGGATTCCAAAAAATCCTCACGTTCATCGTTAGTCAAATATTTGTCAAATTTTCGGCGATTGATGACTTCCATTAATTCAATGGTTTCCGAAGAAATCAAGATGGTTCCATGGGCCAAAACAAAATAGAGCGCTCTGCCTGGAACTGAGTCTTTGAACAGAAGAGCACTAATCACAGTGTTGGTATCAAAAACAAAACGCAATTTACGAATCGGCTAGAATAGCATTAAGAATTTCTGGAGTTAAGCCTCGCTCTTGAGCTTTACGACTAATTTCCTCCATCACCTCCTCAAGGGGTCTAACTTGTTTGACAACTTCTTTTAGTTTTAGATTAATCAGTAAATCAATCTTTCTGCGATCTACTGCAGCAGATGCTTATGAAGCATCTGCTGTCTCAGCATCTACAAGGACTGTAATTGCACACATTTCCATAATTTTTGACCTTTTTGTAGCCTTCTTAAAAAATGATCTGGTCACCAAGTCTCTTATGTTTCATTAGAGGGCTCTAGAATTAAGTATCCATCAACTGATTTAGATTCAGCTATGGATTTCATCTGAGCTTCAAAAGCTGTAGGAGTAGTATTTGATGCTTCTAGCAATTTATATTGCCCCACATAACCTTCTAAAATATTATATTGTCTCTGTCAGGGTAGATAGGCAGAAACTTTCTGCCTATCTACCTCAATCTGCCAGATCGCGAGACACTTTCCGCATATTATCCGGATCTGGGTGGATAGCCCGAATCTTTCCGCATAGTCTAGCTATAGCACGATAGATCATGCGGTAGCACTTATCATGTAGTGTACTGATGACGCATGAATCTCCCCTCCAGAAGAGACCTCAAAAGCGGTTGAGCCAGTTCAGTAAAGCCAGCTGACGTGAGGTTTGACCAGTCCAAAATCGCCAGTCCAAAATCGGCAATTGGTATTAGCCTAGCTGCTGTTCCATATCGGCGATTTCCAGGCGGGTTTTGATCACCGTGTCGGGGTTGAGGCTAATGGAGTCGATGCCCTGCTCCACTAAGAATCTCGCAAACTCGGGGTAGTCGCTGGGCCCCTGGCCACAGATGCCAATTTTGCGGTTATTTTCTTTAGCCGTTGCGATCGCCATTTTGACCATGCGCTTGACCCCCTCGCTGCGCTCATCGAACAGGTGGGCCACCAGGGCCGAATCGCGATCGAGGCCCAGGGTTAGCTGAGTGAGGTCGTTGGAGCCAATGGAGAAGCCGTCAAACACCTGGCTAAACTCATCGGCCAGCACCACGTTGTTGGGCAATTCACACATGACGTAGACCTGCAGGCCATTTTCGCCGCGCACCAGACCGTGCTTGGCCATTTCTTGCAGCACCAGGCGACCCTCGTCGGGGGTGCGGCAGAAGGGCACCATCAAAATCACGTTGGTGAGGCCCATGTCATCGCGCACACGTTTGAGGGCCTGACATTCGAGGGCAAAGCCGTCGCGGTAGCGATCGTCGTAGTAGCGCGAGGCCCCGCGCCAGCCGATCATGGGATTTTCTTCGGCGGGCTCAAAGGTGCTGCCGCCGAGCAGGTGGGCGTACTCGTTGCTCTTAAAGTCAGACAGACGCACCACCACCGGCTTCGGGTAGAACGCAGCCGCCAGAGTGCCCACCCCCTGAGCCAGCCGATCGGTAAAGTAGTCGGGTTTGTGGTCGTAAAGGGCCGTGAGCTGGTGAATTTGGCGTTTTTCGGCCCCATCGGGCAAGTCATTGAAGTTCAGCAGGGCCAGGGGGTGCACCTGGATGTGGTTAGCAATGATGAACTCTAGCCGCGCCAGACCGACCCCATCGCTGGGGAGGGCGGCCAGGGTAAAGGCCAGCTCGGGGTTACCCACGTTCATCATGATTTTGGTGCGGGTTTCGGGCAGGCTGTCGAGCTGGGTGGTTTCAACTCGAAAGGGGATCTCGCCGCGATAGATTAGCCCTTCTTCGCCTCCAGCGCAGGTGACGGTAACAGTCTCTCCGGTGGTGAGTAGCTGGGTAGCGTTGTCGCAACCGACGATCGCCGGTATGCCCAGCTCCCGCGCAATGATGGCGGCGTGGCAGGTGCGCCCGCCCTGGTCGGTGACGATCGCACTGGCCTGCTTCATAATGGGCTCCCAGTCGGGGTCGGTGCGAGCGGTGACCAGCACTTCACCCGGGCGAAACTGAGCGATCTGGTGCACATCGAGGATGACGCAGGCTTCTCCCTGGCCGATTAGATCGCCCACGGCCCGACCCTTGGCCACGGGTTCGATGCCATTGGGCACCTCCAGAATGTACGATCGCAGCTCGTTCTGAGATTTTTGCGACTGCACCGTTTCAGGCCGGGCCTGGACGATGAACAATTCCCCCGTCAAACCATCCTTGGCCCACTCAATATCCATTGGGCTGTAGGTGCCCCGCAGCCGGGTGTAGTGGTCTTCGATGGTGCAGGCCCATTGGGCCAGCTGCAAAATGTCGTCTTCACCAATGGCAAAGCGGTTCTGATCGGCCAGGGACACGGGCTCATTCTTCGTCAACTCGGTGCCGGTGGTGTCGTAGACCATGCGGAGGGACTTGGTGCCCAGGCGCTTGTTAAGAATGGGCCGATGGCCCGATTTGAGCGTGGGCTTAAACACCACGTACTCGTCAGGGTTGACGCTGCCCTGCACCACGTTTTCGCCCAGGCCATAGGCGGCGGTAATCAGCACCGCATTCTGGAAGCCGGTCTCAGTATCGATGGAGAACATCACCCCCGAGGTCGCCAGATCGGAGCGCACCATGCGCTGAATGCACACTGACAGGGCCACATCAAAGTGGTCAAAGTTTTTGGTGGTGCGGTAGGAGATGGCGCGATCGGTAAACAGCGAGGCGTAGCACTTTTTGCAGGCAATCAGCACCGCCTGATCGCCGTAGACGTTGAGATAGGTCTCCTGCTGGCCCGCAAAGCTGGCGTCGGGCAGGTCTTCGGCGGTGGCGCTAGAGCGCACGGCCACATCGACTTCGGTGTAGGCGTTGTCCGCTAGGCACGACTGATCGCCCAGGCAGAGGTTTTGGCCCGCCTGTTCGCACATCTGGTGGTAGGCGTTGAGAATGGTCACCTTGAGGTCGTCAGGAAAGGTGGCGTTGAGAATCAGCGATCGCGCCTTGCGACCCCGCCGCCTGAGCTCAGTGACATCGTTGATATCAAAACCGCCTAATACCTCCCGCAGTTGAGCATCAAGTCCTGTTTTCTCAATAAAGTAACGATAGGCGTAGGAGGTGGTGGCAAACCCCGACGGTACCCGAATGCCCTGGGGCGTAAGCTGCTGAATCATCTCCCCCAGGGAAGCATTTTTGCCGCCCACAATGGGCACATCCTCTAACCGCAACTCGTTGAGCCAGAGCACCAACCGCTGATCGCGCTGCACCAGGGGGAGTTGAACTGTAGAGGTCGATACCATGGGATCACCTTTAAATCACATTAATCAATAGAACTGCCGCACGGGGCAATGTCCCCATCCACAGAAACGTAGAGCTGATCTGCGGGCATCGGGGCGCGATTTTGCCTCAGTAAGACGTTGCCAGTGCGCGCTGCACCTTCATGCTAAAAAGCTAGAGATCAGGCAACAAGCCAGTCTAAATTTTCGTGTCTTGAATGCAATAGATGTATACAAGCGTAGAGATTGTCTAGAACGCCGGTACAGAAACCCGGTTTCTCAGCCAGAATGCCAGTTATACCGTTAGGGCAGTGACAAAGAAACCGGGTTTTTAGCCATACTGTAGCGATGCTCTAGGCTTCGGCAGCCTTTCTAAACTGCTGTTACAGTTATTCATAGTTCTCCACTCAACCGGTTTGACCGATGGATAGTCGCGAGCTCGCCCAATTTATTGAGGCCAGAGATGGTATCTCTAAGCCCTGGCTTTTGGTGCTGCTGCGGTTGACGAAACTGCAAGAGCGCAAAGACACCACCCCCCCTGAAGCCTATATGGAAGAACTCAGTGCCCTGCACCAGGAGCTGATGAATTTAGGTGAGTGGTGGGTCGGTCGTGAGGATGAACTGCTTAATCCCTAAGGTCTTGGCGTGCTTAATCGGTAGGCTTCGGGTTGCCTCTATCACCAAAACTGCATGGTGTCAGGCTGGCCATTGGGCTCCGCCCAACGGGTTCCTAAGCGCCAAACCCGACCAGATCTACGGGCTGGCTGAGCCCACCTAAATTCAGGACTGGCTGTCGAGGGGCCCCCGACGCCTTAAACTATTAAGAAGCGTTACAAATCCTGCCGTGACCAACATTCTTTCTCGTCCCCGCCAGCGTCAGATCGGGGTGCTGCCCCTACGAACCCTCTGGGCTGATACCCTGACCGTATTTTGGGGCGACTGGCTCGATCTGCGCGTGCGCATTCCCCAGGTGGCGGCGTCGGGGCTAGTATCGCCGCTGATCTATATTTTGGCCTTTGGCCTCGGCTTGGGCAATTCCATCGACCAGGTGACGACCCCCTCGGCGGGCGACACCTATCTGGAATTTATTCTGCCGGGGATGGTAGCGCTGTCGTCCATGGTGATTAGCTTTGGCGGCACCACGTTTTCGATCTGCGGCGATCGCCTCTTCACCAAAACCTTCGAAGAGATGCTGCTGTATCCCGTTCATCCCCTGGCCCTGCATTTGGGCAAGATGCTGGCAGGCGTTGTGCGCGGCATGATGACCGCCGGGTCGGTGATTGTGGTGGCCATTCTCTTCACCGGGCGGTTTTGGAGCTTTGTCAATCCGCTGTTTTTGCTGCTGGTGGTGCTCAATTGCGCCGTATTTGCGGGTTTGGGGGTGATTGTGGGCTTGAACGTCAAATCCCTCGAGAGCGTGGGCCTATTCAATAACTTTTTGATTGTACCGATGTCGTTTTTGGGCGGTACCTTCTTTGACCCCAGCAGTTTACCGGTGGCCCTCAAGGCGATCGTCTACCTGCTGCCCTTGACCTACACCACCGTAGGTTTGCGAGCGGCGGCCTACAAACCCCTGGCCGAGTTTCCCTGGTTTACCATTCCCATTTTGGTGGTGGTGGCAGGGGTACTAGCGGCGATTGGAGCGCGCCAGTTTTCCACCCAGCAGGATTGACCCACGTCGCTGCTGAAGGGGGTTTTGATTTAGCACGGTTTCCCCAGGTAGAGCGATGGCTCAACGATGTGGCTAATCAACCCAACTACGTTCCCATTACTCAGACGAAATCCGATTTGGGAAACCCCGATTCATAATCAGCAACCTCGTAGGGGCATAGCATGCTATGCCCCTACGAACCGGGGGTATTCAGGCAGGATTTGGTCTCAGACGAACTTCTAGCCCAAGGTGATTTCTGGGAAACAAAATACCAGGATGGGGAAGTTCTTGCTAAGCAATCTCCCAAGGTCTTGACGCAGACCTATTCTTTGGCCTGAAGCAAGGCTAGCGATCGCGCCAGTCTGGCCTGAGTTTGGGTCATCACCGGGCCGCGCAGCTGGAGTCGCCCTAGCACTAAAAAGAGCAGCCCCAGCACCAGGTTAGTGGCCGCCACAGCTCCAACTGCCTGCCACCAGGTGAGCCCGCAGGCTTGGGCAAATATGATGCCAGCGACCTGGGCGAGCACGGCTGCCGTTGCCATCAGGCCAATGCCAATGCCCACCATGACTACGCCGCCAATTAACCGTCGGCTTTCGTAGCTGGCCTCCTGCCTGGCCACATCGAGGTGCATATCAACCAGTACTGTGCCCACCCGCAGCACTCGCCGCAGGTAGTCTTCGAGCTGATCTAAGGCCGAGCTAGCCACGCTTACCTCCCAACAGCAGACCCAAAATAAACCCCAGCCCCAGGGCGATCAGCAGGCTGGTGCCCAGGTTGCTGCGGGCCTTTTTCTCCAGCTCGGGCAGCATTTCGGCTTTAAACTCGTCGATTAGGTGCTCGGTGCGGGTTTCCAGATCGCTCAGCAGCTGATCAACGGTCGAGGGCTCGGTGGCCTCAGCCTCGGTGGCAGGCAGAACCGGAGCAGCATCGTTGCCAGCGGGCTGAACCAGGGTGGCGAGTTCAGCCAGGTGGTGCCGGGTGAGGGTTTGGGTGTGGTCAGTTTCACCGCTAATGTAGGCTACCGCCAGATCGAGGTCACCTGCGGTCTCTAGCAAGTTAGATTCGATCAGCTGGGGCCATTCGGATAAAATCAGCGGTACCAGGGCGTCAAAATGATGCTTAAAGGCAGCTTGGGAGAAGGAAACGGTGGAGATAGCCATGACTTAAGGCGCAACTGGGTAGCAAGCGGGAGCTAGCAATATCTAATCATGCTCTAGGAGCTACGTCGTCGTTTGTAGCCCCAGCGACGAGCGATCAGATACAGCAGCACCCCTACGATGATTAGTACCAAAATCGGCACGGCGATCGCCAGTACCGAAAGGATGGTTGAGCTCGCCAACTCCGTCGTTGAAACCGCTATGTTGCCCACCGGGCCACCAGCGGCGGTGGAGGTCAAGCGCGCTAAGCCAGTAAATGCCTGGGTGCTGCTGGCTATGCCACCCCCGGCAATCAGCGCCAGGCTCCACTGCAAGAAGGGGTTCATGTCGCCGCCAGTCACGGCCAGGGTCAAGACGGTACCGGCGATCGCAGCAGCGGGCAGCTCTACCGCATCCATCAGGTTATCGACCACCGGCACAAAGTAAATCAGCACCTCCAAAGCCGTAGCGGCGGCCAGGGCAATGAGGGCAGGCGTCGTAGCCATCCAGGCCATAGTCGGCGTCAGGGTCAGATAGCCCTGGTGGGCGGCAACCCCCGCAACTAGGAACGGCACTAAAATTCTGAACCCAGCCGCAGCACTGAGGCCAATACCAATGGCAATGTGCAGCAATACATCCATGGTTTCTCGAGGTCAGTTACTCATCGGCGATCGGAACAACGGGCTCTACCGGGTCTTGTCCCAGGGAGAATACCTGGCCATCGATCAACAGTCGAGTAATGCCCTTCGCCTGTAGATAAGGACTCGTCGTTTGCAGCAGTGTACCGTCGGGCACCTTGACGACTCGCTGGTTGCGGCGTGAGAAGCGACGGGCCACATTGTGGTTTTCAAATACAGGCAGCGTGCAAGATTCGCCTTCATCCTCAGGGATTTGCCCGAGTTCGGCAAAGGTACGCAGCGGCAATACTACCAGCTCCGACGAGGTGCGCTCTACCACGACGTAGCAGAGCGGGGGCAGGGCTGCCGCCGTTAATGGAGAAATTTCTAAAACTTCGAGATGAGGCGTAGCTTTGCCATCGTCACCATTCCAGTCATAGGCCTCATCGCCGTCGTCGTCGCTATCGTCGTCATCGCCATCGTCGTAGTCGTCGTCGAGGGCAGCAGCGTCATCCCAGTCGTCGTCAAGGTCGGCCTCCACCTCGTCGGCTGAGGGCTTAGCGGCTTCGGTGAGAGCAGGCTGGGCTGACTTCAGCACTGGGCGAGCAGGCTTGGCGGCGGCGCCCTCGGCTTTACCCGCTTCAGCCTGGAGCGCTTCGGTGTCAACCGACTCAGGCAGCGAGAGTTGGGTCGATTCAGGGTCGGGGTCAGCGGCAGTAACCGACACCTCACTCGTTCGCGATCGCCGCTTGCGAGTCGGTTTAGTCGAGCTGGTCGCCGTCTCAATGGGCTCAGGGGCAGCAGCCGTCTCCGTCACCTTAGCCTCAGCGGTGCTCTCGTCAACGGGAGGCGGGTCAGGCTGGGGGGCTATTTTCTGTTTACTCCGAGGCTTGGCCTTGGCTGAAACCGCCTCCTGAGGTAGGGCTGGAGGAGTCACAGTCTTATCGGTAGTGCTCCGCTTTTGCTGAATCAGACCGCTGTACTCAGCCTCAGGCAAGCTGGCCTTAAGCAACCGACTAATGGTGCTGTTACTGACTCCATAGCGCTCTGCCAGAGTTGATGTCGTTTCCTGGGGCTGGCGGTACAGGCTCAAGATAGATGTCTTGTCAGCCTCAGTCAGCTTTTTGGGTGCCATGCCGTAGGTTCCGTAACAATGCCATCTAATATCTTAAGGCTAATCCCTGCCGGAGCTTCAACTGCGGCGACGGCGGGCACTGCGCCGAGAATTTACAGAAACTGAATGTTCGACCACGGCCCCCATGCCAAAAAATATGGCCGAAAAGGTCCAGAACACTTCCCACAAACTGCCCTCGACATAGGTACCCGTATTGACGGCATAGGCAAAAAACATGTCGGCAATGTAAAGGCAAAAGGCTGCGATCGCAATCAGCTTCCATGACTGCGAGTAGCGCCCGCCCCAAAAAGCCACCAGCAGCGTACCGGCGATAATCAGCAGCACCACATCGCCAATCAAATAGAGCAGACCTACTCCATCTTCCAACGGTTCGAGCAGACCATCCAGCATCAGCACCCAGCCCGGTGCTGATGCCGGTTCTGCCACCGGCTCTGGTACCGCTAGCGGTGCAGCCTCAGGGACGGCCTCAGGGACAGCCTCAGGCGCTACTTCCTGGGCCAAATACAGGGCCGGAGGCTGAGCACCGGGTACCACGGCCGCCTCAGCAGCTGCCAGATTGACGAAAATCGTCAACAAAATACCGCCTAAACCAATACCCACCACCATCAGCCACTGAGGCGTCTCTAGGTTTAGCCGACGGGGCAGCACCGCCTTGAACATGCCCGCCGCCAAAAAGATGTAGCTCAAGATATAGAAAAAATCGCCTAGGGATACCGCCGGGTCAAGCCCCCAGATATTGCCCCAGAGAAAGAACAGCACATTGCCCATGACGTAGGTTAACAACCCCAGGCCAATCCAAAACCAGACATTGCGCCCACTGACAATCTGAGTGCTGCGCCAGTTGCGAAAACAGAGCAACGACGCCAGCAAAAACGCCCCTGTCTCCAGCAAGTTAATGCCCAGCAAAAACCAAACAGGCTGCGCACCGTCTTCTCCTGGAGCGTTAAATAGCAGGAAAAACAGCAGCGCAATTATCCCCCAGGCAATACAGCCACCCACCAGTAGCGGTGTAGCTGAGTCACGGGCAGGGGAAGCAGGTGAAGACTTACTCAAGGGTTAACTCCTAACGGAACTCAATGGCACAACGGCCAGGTGATAGACACAACGCCCCTCAGAGAAGGACTTGCAGGCTCGCAGCATGGCTCAGCTCCGGCAGCACTAGCGCATGGTGAATTGTATCGAGTCATCACGCCCTTGGACTGCTCAACCGAGAGAATTGTGCTAATTAGTCGCGCAGAGCAATAATTCTTAAACTCATGCCAGCAGACCATTGCGCCTATACCCAGATCTTGCCCGCGGGCGACTGCTGCAGCCAGGTGCGAAACTGAGCCTGCTCATTAGAGCTGAGATCTTCTAGGGCCTCTAGAGCCCGGTCAGCAAAGTTGGCATTGCCAAAATAGTCTTTGCCCATGCGATGCATTTCTTCTAGCAGGCGGTGCAGGTGGTGATCTTGCCAGGGCGGCAGTTGGGACATCGCCAGCGGGTCTATGGTCAGCAGTTTTTTGACGGCATCAGGGGTGGCCACCTGAGGGAATTTCCAGGCGGTAAACACTTTGGCGATGTCACCCTCAAACTGTCGAGCCTGCTTCCCCCCCAGGAGGTCTTCTACATCCATATACAACACCTGCAGCATCAGCAGGCAGGCTGTAATAAACACCGATGCCGCTGGTGGAGTACCGGTATCTCCGCCCGTGTCATGGTCGGCCTGTTCGAGGCGAATCTTACCCCAAATGCTAAAGCGTTCGGGTTCTTCAAGCAGCACACAAGCTTTGCCTCGGTTATCGGTCAGGTCACGCCACAGCGCCCTGGCATCGTCTTCTTGAGCCGCCGTAAACACGCTGAGCAAGCGAAAGGTTTGCCCCTGGTAGGACAGGATCGGGATCTGTTGATCTTTTCGAGGATGATGCATCGTTCTGATGTCAACATCCTGTCGCTTGAGGATAAACATGTTATGGCCTGCTGACTCCTAGCTGAGGTGAGTACCTGCAGTAGGCGGCGGCTGTAACGGTAAACCGCACCCTTAATACTGCGTGATCGAGAGGAATAAAGTCTGGCAAACCTCGCAAACTCTACGAATTAAACCTGATCTACGAGCTAAGAGATTCATTTTAGCGGCCTCTACCACGCTGGTATTACTTCACCGCTGTTTTCTCAACATTTTATTTGCCTTAGTCTGCCCTGACAGCAGCTTATACCCTCTAAAATAAGGCAGCACCTTGGGCCATTAGCTCAGCGGATAGAGCAACCGCCTTCTAAGCGGTCGGTCGCTGGTTCGAGTCCAGCATGGCCCGTTAGCGCCTGCAGCAGCAGCTGTTCATTAGCTCTGGGACATAGCCATATTCCCTGTCTAATGCATCTTAGGGAATTTTACTGGCCCTGGGGTCGCCTCGCGTTTCCCTACCCCGTGAATAGGGGCCGATTTGTTCCAGAGCTGCGATCGCGCTTTTGATGCCCTGGTAGGTCTGCTTAAGTAGTATGACCTTGGCTTTGTCGCTGGTTCGGCATGTAGGATGCGGCTGGATGACTCGCTGTAGACAAAATCCTCGATGGGCGACCAACGGGGCTACCAAGCGAAACCGTAGGTATCCCATGTCACAGGCGACAAGCACATATGCTCTGTGCCAGTCGCCCTGAAAAATGGACTAGGTTTGGCCTATTCTGCTCTGTGCCAGTTGTCTCAACGCCTGGTTTTGCCGTTCTAACTAAAAGTCGCAGTCAAACCTTTCTGTTGGCCGAGATGTCTTATGTAGAGAGGGTTTCCGAAAAAGACTTGGCCACGGAGTGGTTGCGGCGCGGGCAGCTAGTCTGAACCATAGCGTGGCCTGATCAGGTGCGTACCATAGTTAAAATATGGCAAAACTTTCTAGCTATCCACCCGGATCCGGATAATATACGGAAAGTTTCCAGCGATCTGGCAGATTGAGGTAGATATACCGAAACTTTCTGCCTATCCACCCTGATGGGGACAATATGTGGAAACTGTCTCTCTAATAATATTGTTATGCGCGCGACTCGAAGTCGTTCGGGGGAGTTGGAAAGGACTCCTAAGTTCTTTCCCTGCTAGTGTTCAAGCAGATGTCCGCCTCGGAATGTTCAACCCGTAAGGGGAGGGCAGTATCAGCAGACGAGGT
>NZ_JADEWX010000164.1 GCF_015207395.1 Nodosilinea sp. LEGE 07088 | reverse complement strand
CCTCTATTCCCTAATCTCTCCACTCCCTCACCACCATGCACCTCGAAATCAACGGCCTACGCAAACAGTTCGATACCCGCCAGGGGCCGATATTGGCTCTCGATGACATCAACCTGCATGTCGAAACGGGCGAATTTGTCTGTGCGGTGGGGGCTTCGGGCTCCGGCAAATCTACCCTGCTGCGCCTGGTGGCGGGGCTCGATATGCCCACCGCAGGGGACATTATCGTGGATGGTCAGCGGGTGACGGGGCCGGGGTCTGACCGGGGCATGGTGTTTCAGAGCTATACCCTCTACCCCTGGATGACGGTGCAGAAAAATGTGGAGTTTGGCCTCAAGCTCCAGGGGATGGGTCAGCGGGAGCGGCGCGAGATGGCCTCTTACTATCTAGAGGTGGTGGGGCTGACGAAATTTGCGCCATCGCTGCCGAAGGAACTCTCGGGGGGCATGAAGCAGCGGGTGGCGATCGCCCGCACCCTGGCCTCGCGGCCCAAAATCATGCTGATGGATGAGCCCTTCGGCGCGCTGGACGTGCAGACTAAGGAAACCATGCAGCAGTTCATGCTGGATCTGTGGAACCGCACCGGGGTGAGTATTTTGATGATTACCCACGATGTGGATGAGGCGGTGTTTCTGTCCCAGCGGATCTACGTGCTGACGGCCCACCCCGGTACCGTTCAGCGGGAGGTGTTTGTGGATCTGCCCAGCGATCGCACCTACACCGTTCGCCGCGATCGCGCCTTTCAGGACTGTCGCGAAGAAATCATGGATCTGCTGCGGGGAAAGATGGCCCCGGCCCTAGTTAGCTGATGGAGCGTGATCAATAATGGTTTCTAGTCTGCCGCTGCAAGCGCCTAGGGTCCCCGCCGCCCACGGGCTGCCCGACCGGTTTGTGCTCACCGCTGACCACTACACCAACCCTCGCTGGCTGCCCATCGAGCAGCAGGCGATCTTTCGTCGGGCCTGGCTCTACGTGGGCGATGGCGAGCGCCTAAACCAACCCGGAATGGTATGGGCCAGGTCAGTGGCGGGCACCCCCCTGCTGATAGTGCGCGACAACGACGGCGAACTGCGGGCCTTTTATAATGTTTGCCCCCACCGAGCTGCGATCCTGTCGCCGCAGGTGGGCATTCACTCCTGCCAGAGGCTGGTCTGCCCTTACCACGCCTGGGTTTACGACCTCGCTGGCGATTTGGTCGGGGTGCCCTCTCAAGATCAGTTTCCAGACTCGTTTCAGAAGCCAGATTTTGCCCTGCGCTCGGTGCGCCTAGAAACCTGGTCGGGCTTTATGTTTGTCTGCTTTGACGACACCGCGCCACCCCTGGCGGAATTTTTGGGCAGCATCCCCGAGTATTTGGGGAGGCACCGCACCGCCGCCACCCAGCGGCTCGTGGCGAAGCAGTACACCGTCGGCTGCAACTGGAAGAACTACCACGACAACACCCTGTGCGACTACCACGTGGCGATCGCCCACCGCACAACCCTCAACCCTATACAGGGGCCAATTCGCCGCTACCGGCACCAGCTCGAGACCTTCGTGAACCTGCTCTACACCCCGATTACCGCCGATTGGCAGGCCGAAAACTCTGTTCTGCCGACCCTCCAGGGCCGCAGCCGCGAGGGATTTTTCACCTACGGCATCTACCCCAACCTGCACCTGCTGGGGCTACCCAACGGGCTGCTGATCTGGCTCCGCATTGAGCCCCTCGCCGCTGCGTCGTGCCAGGTTGCTCTCGAAATCTACGGTGATCCTGAGTACTGCCCGCCCGCCGAGACGCTGCTGACCGATTTTGAAGCCTTTATGCAAGAGGACATGGTAATCACTGAGAGCGTGCAGCAGGGCTACGCCAGCGGGGTCTATACGCCTGGCCCGGTCAACGGCCTAGAGGCCCGCATCATCCACCAGCAGCAGCTGATCTGGAAGGCCCTTACAGCTGCTGGTGGCGCTGAATAACAGCATGACTTGGATCAGGGCAAACAACCGTTTACCCCTGCGAGCAACCCTGATGCTTCCCCATCTCCCTACCCTCCCCATCTCCCTCCATGTCCCCCAATCCCTTTTTGGGCGTCTGGCAGCGCCGCTCCATTCAGTTTGACCAAGGTCCGATCGAAACCAGCCAGTCGGTCCTGTGGATTCAGGGTGAAACCTTTTTCGCGGATGTGCGGCAGTCCCTATTTGCGGGGCTGCTGACCCCAGAACGCTACGCTGCTCTAGATTGGCGATCGCGCTTTGATGCCGACCTGCTGGGCTTTGCCGGTAGCTTTAGCTGGCAGGAAGATGATGCGACCTGCACCTGGCATCAGCATCTCACCCTTGCTCCCCGCCTGTGGTCTGACACCAGCGGCTATGAGTGGTTAGATAGTGACACTTTTCTAGAACGGGGCACCTGGGACGATGGCAATGGTGAATTCCACCGCTTTGTCGAGCACTGGTGCCGCATCCACCCCGGCCCGGTGGCGGTTTGGCACCTCAACCGAGGAGACCTTCAGGGGCAGGCTTTGGTGGCGGGAGCCTGGGCGGCGATGGTTCACCAATGGCGCTCCCCCAGCGCCAACCCACTCCACGATCGCGAGACCTTTGCGGCCTTTTCTGCGACGGCCTGGCGGCACCAGCAGGGCACCTGGCAGCCCCTGTTTGGCACCGAGGCGAGTCTGGGCAGCCCGCCCCGGTGGACTCCCCTAGATTTGGCCGCGATCGCGGCCCCCGTTGTACCAAAACTTGACTCAGAGTTTAATTAAGGTCTGAAAAGCCTTGTAGGTAAAGCCCCATGAGCCCAAACGTCTTACCTGGTCAAAGCTATCCCCTGGGGGCCACGGTCTATGCCGTGGGGGTCAACTTTTGCCTGTACTCCAAACATGCCACTGGCCTAGATCTGCTCCTGTTTGAGGCGGACGATCTCACCCAGCCCAGCCGGGTGATCACCTTCGACCCCCAGCGAAACCGCACCTTTTACTATTGGCACGGGTTTGTGCCGGGGCTCAAGAGCGGGCAAATCTACGGCTACCGAGTGCATGGCCCCTTTGACCCGGCTCGGGGCCACCGCTTCGACCCCACTAAGGTGCTGCTTGACCCCTATGCTCGGGCCGTGGTCGGCGATGACACCTACGATCGCGCTACAGCCATTGGCCCCGGCGACAACTGCGCCACGGCCCTCAAGGGAGTCGTCGTCGATACCCGCAACTATGACTGGGGGGGCGATCGCCCCCTGCGCATTCCCTATGCCAGCAGCGTCATCTACGAGATGCACGTCGGTGGCTTTACCCGCCATCCTTCCTCTGGGCTGCCCGACGAGCAGCGGGGTACCTATGCGGGGTTAATCGAAAAAATTCCCTACCTGCAAGCGCTGGGCATTACCGCCGTGGAGCTGTTGCCCATTCACCAGTTTGACCCACAAGACGTTAGGCCTGGGCTCGAAAACTACTGGGGCTACAGCACCCTAGGCTTTTTTGCCCCCCACCGAGCCTACAGCTCCTGCAAAGAGCCCCTGGGGCCGGTCAACGAGTTTCGCGATATGGTCAAAGCCCTTCACCAGGCGGGGATCGAAGTCATTCTCGATGTGGTGTTTAACCACTCAGCGGAGGGTAACCACGAAGGCCCCACCCTGAGCTTTAAGGGCATCGACAATGAAACCTATTACATACTCGAAGACAACCCCGCCTACTACTCCAACTACAGCGGCTGCGGCAACACCCTCTCGCCCAACCACGCCGTAGTGGGTCGCATGATTCTCGACAGCCTGCGCTACTGGGTGTCGGAGATGCATGTGGATGGCTTTCGCTTTGACCTGGCCTCGGTGATGTCTCGCGATATGGCGGGCAACCCCCTCGAAGATCCGCCGATTTTATGGAACATTGAGTCGGAGCCGATTTTGGCGGGCACCAAGATCATCGCCGAGGCCTGGGATGCCGCGGGGCTGTACCAGGTGGGGACGTTTATTGGCGATCGCTTTGCCGAATGGAATGGCCCCTACCGCGACCATGTGCGCCAGTTTGTGAAGGGTGACCCCGGGGTGGTGCCCGACCTGGCTGCCCGTCTGCTAGGCAGCCCCGATATCTACCAAAAGCCCGATCGCGAGCCCAACCGCAGCATTCACTTTGTCACCTGCCACGATGGCTTTACCCTCAACGATCTGGTGTCGTACAACCAGAAGTACAACGAGGCCAACGGCGAAAATAGCCGTGACGGCACCAACGACAACCACAGCTGGAACTGTGGTATAGAAGGGCCGATGGCGCCACCGGAGGTCGAGCAGCTGCGCCACCGTCAAGTCAAAAACCTTCTCACCCTGCTGTTTATGGCCCAGGGCACCCCTATGCTGCTGATGGGTGACGAGGTGCGTCGCACCCAGCGGGGCAATAACAACGCCTACTGCCAAGATAACGACATCAGCTGGCTGAACTGGGAGGACATCGAGAAAGAACAGGCGCTGCTGCACTTTACCCGGGGGTTGATTCACTTCATTCAAAATCTGGAGGTATTTCGTCTAGAGCATCTGCTGCGGGTGACCCCGGCCTGGCACCCTGAACCCCATGTGGTCTGGCATGGCACCAGCCTGGGTCAGCCTGACTGGTCAGAGCAATCGCGTACCCTGGCCTTTACCCTGCGCTACCCCGAGGCCAAGGAGCAGATTCACGTCATGCTCAACGCCTACTGGGAGGCGTTGATGTTTGAGCTGCCGGGGCTGGGGCCGGGGGATCGCTGGCACCGTATTGTCGATACGTCGGTGGCACCGCCGCGAGATTTTTGCTACCCCGACGAGGCCCCGTTGTTTGAAAGCCCTCTGTACCCGGTTGGGCCGCGCTCGTCGGTGGTGCTGATGAGTCGGCGGCGGTAGGGCACTGCATGGTGACGTCGGCGGGCAGGGCCACCCCCAGGGTGCCCCGACGACTGTGATCAGCAGCTGCCTCACTCCAATACTGCTGCCAGCGCGCCTCGGCGACCTTCCCAACGATGAAAAGGGGCTTGTATGACCGGTAATTTCCTCGACTCGACACCGCCTCAGCTGCTGCGCCGGGTGCGCCGGGTGGCGATCGCGCTGCTGATCGTGGCCATTGGCCTGCGCTTTGCCACCCTCGACCGCAAAGTCTACTGGCACGACGAAGTGTTCACCTCCATGGTGATCACCGCTCGCCCCAGGAGCTATATGACGGCTGACCTGTTTCAAAATAAACTGGTCACCCCAGCCGACCTTTTGGCCTATCAGCAGTTTGTTCCAGAGCTGACCCTGGCGGACATGCTCGTTCGCCAGGGCCAGGAAGATGTGCAGCATCCCCCCTTTTACTACATGCTGCTGCGGTTTTGGGCCCAGCTCTGGGGGACAGCACCAGCGGTGATGCGGGGCTTTTCTGCCCTGCTGAGCGTGCTGATCTTTCCAGCGGTGTACTGGCTGTGTCTAGAGCTATTCGAATCATCCCTGAGTGGTTGGGTGGCGATCGCGCTGTTTGCCGTCTCGCCTGTGCACCTGGTATTTGCCCAAGAGGCCCGAGAATACGGATTTTGGACCGTCCTGGTGCTAGTCACTAGCGCCCTACTGCTGCGGGCTGTGCGCTCCCCCAACTGGCAAAACTGGGCGCTATACGGCCTGTCCATGGCGCTGGCCTGTTATACCGCCTTGTTTTCGCTGGGCGTTGCCATCGGCCATGGAGCCTACGTCATGGGCATCGAGGGGGGCATCAAGAGGGGCATCGAGGGGGGCACCAATGGCGGCAATCGCTGGTTTAGGGCTCGCCTGGGCAGGCGCACGGTGGCCTTTGGCGTCGCCATGGGGTTGGTGGCGCTGTCGTTTACCCCGTGGCTTTACTTCATTGCGACATCGCAGGAGGCGCTAGGAAATACCACCAGCTGGACCTCGGTTTCACTGCCGCTACGGTTCACGCTCCAACTGCTGGCGTTTAACTTCAGTACTGGCTTTGTCGATTTCAATGCTGCGGGGAGCGATCGCGCTATCTATGGTTTGATCCTGCCACTTTTAGGCTTGCAGACCTATGCCATGGTCTGGCTGGTGCGGAGCGCTCCAGGGCGAGTCTGGTGGTTTATTGTCACCCTGGTGGGCAGCACGGCCCTGCTGCTATGGCTCCCAGACTTGCTGTTTGGCGGTCAGCGGTTCACGGTGGCACGCTATGTGTTGGCCTGTGTGGTTGGCTTACAGCTCGCGGTGGTTTACCTGCTGTCTACCTGGCTCGTCGCCCCTCAGCGATGGCAAGCCAGACTGGCTCAGCTGGTGCTGGCACTGCTAATTGCGATCGGCCTGCTCTCCTGCGGTGTCTACTCCCGGGCAGATACCTGGGGGAATAAGGTTTTAAATAGCAACTACCACCAGCTGGCTGAGCTGATCAACCGCAGCGATCGCCCCCTGATACTGGCCGATTCCTATGACCACTTTCCGGTCAGCCTGATTTCCCTCAGTTATTTGCTGAAACCCGCCACCCAGCTGCTGTTGCTACCCAACGTCGGGTCGTCGTTTGCGATTCAAACGCTGCCAGCGGGGGTGGACACCGTATTTTTGTTCAACCTGCCCGATGGGTTTCGCCAGCGGTTTGAGGCCTGGTCTGAGCAAGCGCTAACCCTGGCGTTTGAAGATTACTGGAATCAGGTCTGGCAAACCACTGCGCCGCCCAGCTCTGATTTAGATCCCACCCCAGCCGACCCCGAGCCATAGATGCTTACCACCCCGATCAGTAGCGTTGCAGCGGCAACCAGACAGCCTTTTAGACCTGCCCAACGGGACATAGATTTCATTTCGTAGAGATATTAAGTGTTGCAAAACAATCTATTTTTGGCCCGCCAGCGCATATTTGCTTGAACTAAGCTGAGAATATGCAAACTCGTAATGAGTATGACTTGATGCGGATGGTTGAGTTCCTCGGCTTCATTAAAGTCTGGGTTTAAGGTAACGGTTGTTTGGCCTAGGTGACCTGTAGCGATTCCTTGAAAAAGTATCGGAGCAGGTCATCGATCTAGGGTGGCTAGGGTGGTTTGCTGCTCACTCATCTCGCAGTTAAGCGAGGTCTAACTGATGTTGAAGGCGAGTAAGGAGCTAGGCAAATGGTGGTTAACCATGAGGGCCAGCAAGTCCCTGACGCAACCTTTCGAATGTTTGCAGGGGCGGGATGGTACAACCTGACGACGGCGGATCTTTTTGATCACAAAACCGTAGTGGTGTTTGCGGTGCCGGGCGCGTTTACCTGCCCCCATTCTCCGATTCAACTATTAGGCTACAACGAGTATGCTGCGGTATTTCGGGCTAACAGAGTTGACGAAATTCTCTGTCTTGCGGTCAACGATCCGTTTTCGCTGGCGGCTTGGGCCCAAGAGGAAGGTGCCGATCAGGTGCGCTGCATCCCCGATGTGAAGGGTGAGTTTACTCGCAAAATAGGGATGCTAGTCAACCTTTCGGATCACGGTATGGGATACCGGTCTCAGCGCTATTCCATGCTGGTGAAAGATGGTGTGATTGACAAAATGTTCGTGGAACAAGATGACTTTGAGGCCACGCCGTTAGTTTCCACTGCCGAGACAATGCTGACTTATATTAACCCCGAGGCAGAAAGACCCCGGCAGACAGCTGTGCTGATGCACCTGTGGCGAACAATACTTTCGGCCCAGGGAAATACTCGGCAAAGAAAACGTAAGCAGACCTGACCCAGAGATTACAAGGTGTAAAAATCACTCACTTTGAGGTCGATAAAGCACGCGGGATTGATGTAGGCTAACATCAAAAAGAAGTCGTAATGACTACGACTTGACGTTCGTGAAACCACGATAGGAAGACGCTATGACAAGTAACTCAATGAAATGTCCGTTCCCTATGAGCGGTAAGCTCATGGAAATCTGGCGGGCCGTGACCTCGATGCTGGGTTCAGGTGGCGAAGACGGCGCTGTGCTGCAATCCTCGATGGCGAACCCAGTCCACGGTGCCGGCCCGGTTCATGGCGCTACGGGTGCATGTCCCTTTGTGGGTAGCCCCCAGGCCTTCGTAGCGGGTAGTGGCACGTCGAACCGCGACTGGTGGCCGAATCAGTTGAACCTGAACATTCTTCACCAGCAATCCCCCAGGGCCAATCCCATGGGTGAGACGTTCAACTACGCTGAGGCGTTCAAGTCCCTAGATCTAGCTGCTCTGCGGGCCGATATCTTTGAGCTGATGACCACCTCCCAGGACTGGTGGCCCGCCGACTACGGCCACTATGGCCCCCTCTTCATTCGCATGGCGTGGCACAGCGCGGGTACCTACCGTATTGGCGACGGTCGCGGCGGCGCGGGCACTGGCAACCAGCGATTTGCGCCGCTCAACAGCTGGCCCGACAATGCCAACCTCGACAAAGCGCGCATGCTGCTGTGGCCCATTAAGCAAAAATATGGCCAGAAAATTTCCTGGGCTGACCTGATGATCTTTGCCGGTAACTGCGCGCTGGAGTCGATGGGCTTTAAGACCCTGGGCTTTGCCGGTGGGCGGGAGGATATTTGGGAGCCAGAGCTAGACATCTACTGGGGCTCTGAGACCACCTGGCATGGCGATGCGAACTACAGTGGCAAGCGCTACAGCGGCGATCGCGTGCTAGAAGATCCCCTGGCGGCGGTGCGCATGGGCCTGATCTACGTCAACCCGGAAGGGCCAGACGGTGAGCCCGATCCCATTGGCTCAGGGCGCGACATTCGCGAAACCTTCGGGCGCATGGCGATGAATGACGAAGAGACCGTGGCGTTGACGGCGGGTGGGCACACCTTTGGCAAATGCCATGGTGCAGGGGATGCCGCCCATGTCGGGGCCGAACCCGAGGGGGCCAGCATTGTCGATCAGGGCCTGGGCTGGAAGAGCACCTTTAAGTCTGGTGTCGGGGTTGATGCCATCACCAGCGGTATCGAAGGGGCCTGGACCCCCACGCCAACCCAGTGGGACAACAGCTATCTCGAAACCCTGTTCAAATATGACTGGGAATTGACCAAGAGCCCCGCTGGTGCCTGGCAGTGGGTACCCAAGCATGGTGCTGGTGCCGATACGGTGCCCGATGCCCACGATCCGTCAAAGCGGCATGCCCCGATCATGACCACGGCGGATATGTCTATGAAGATAGACCCCATCTATGAGCCAATTTCGCGGCGCTACCACAACAACCCCGATGAGTTTGCCGAGGCCTTTGCCAAGGCCTGGTTTAAGCTGACCCACCGCGATATGGGGCCGAAGTCGCGCTACCTTGGCCCAGAGGTGCCCGCAGAGGATTTCCTCTGGCAAGATCCCATCCCCGCCGTTGACCACGAGTTGATCGATGCTCAGGACATGGCCGCTCTCAAGGGCAAGATTCTGGCCTCGGGACTGTCGGTTGCTCAACTGGTCTCAACCGCCTGGGCATCGGCGGTGACCTACCGCGATTCTGACAAGCGCGGCGGGGCCAACGGGGGCCGCATTCGGCTCACGCCGCAGAAGGATTGGGCTGTGAATCAGCCGGCCCAGCTAGCCACGGTGCTGCAAACGCTAGTGGGCATCCAAACCGAGTTCAATGGCTCGCAGTCGGGCGGGAAGAAGGTTTCCATCGCGGACCTGATCGTACTGGGCGGCTGCGCCGGGGTCGAGCAAGCGGCGAAAAATGCCGGTTATAACGTGGCGGTGCCCTTTGCACCGGGCCGTACGGATGCCTCGCCAGAGGAAACGGATGTAGAGTCTTTTGCCTACCTTGAACCCAAGGCAGATGGCTTCCGCAACTATCTCAGCGGTGAGCATGCCATATCTGCTGAGGAGTTGCTGGTGGATCGAGCCCAGCTGCTGACGCTATCTGCGCCTGAAATGACGGTGCTCGTAGGTGGCCTGCGCGTCCTGGGGGCGAACGTGGGCGACTCCAAACATGGGGTTTTTACCCAGCGGCCAGGAACGTTGACCAACGACTTCTTTATGAACCTGCTCGATTTCGGCACGACATGGCAGGCGGTCTCTGAGACCCAAGAGGTGTTCGAGGGGCGCGATCGCAGAACCGGCGCACTCAAGTGGACCGGCACCCGGGTTGACCTGATCTTTGGGTCGAACTCGCAGCTCCGCGCCCTGGCAGAGGTCTATGGTTGTGCCGATGCCCAAGGCAAGTTCGTCCATGACTTTGTGGCCGCGTGGGACAAGGTGATGAACCTCGATCGCTTTGACCTGGCTTAGGCTGGGCAAAGAGGTCTGGGAGGGGTTCTAGGCGTAGCGTCAATCGATCGCCCACCGATCGGTTGACGTTACGCAAGCGTACAGAGCCCTGCAAATGGGTGCAAGCCAGAGACAACAATGCTGGAGTCGCTGAGGGTAGAGCTGCCGGGGCTGGAGCCGCTCGATGGCCACAGGTGGCCGGTCTTTGACCAACGCTGGCACCGCATTGTCGATACCTCAGTGGAGTCGCTCAGGGATTTTTGCTACCCCGAGGAGGCCTCGCTGTTTGCAGGGCATTCTTGATCTATATTTTCTAGGGCGTGAAAGCGATGGTGATTTTTCCACCTTGCTGTCAGCTGCTTAGCTTTTCCGACATCAGTAGAAAGGCGCAATCAAATGTAAGACAGTGTAGGTTGCGGTTGAGGCACGTTGGCGCAGCCTTGCCGGAGGCCATAAACCAACCCCTGCTCTGCAAGACTAGGCGGTCGGCGGTCTGGCAGCCACCAGGGCCTCAACGACTTCTAGAAACCCTGCCACTTCAGGAGCATGGGTGACATAGGCCGGGTGGTGGGTGAGCCGGGGCCAGTAGTCTTTAATATTAGCCACCCCCACCGACAGGGGAAAGATCGCCGGGTCAAACATGCTCTCGTCGTTGGGACTATCGCCCAGGGTGAGCACCGCGTCGGTGGTCAGGGGGGCAAAGTGGCGCTGCACCACCCGCTGGAGCCCCGCCGCCTTAGACTGTCCCGGTTTGTAAATGTGGCACTGCACCGTGCTGTAGACGAACCCCCAGCCCAGGCGGCGGCAGGTCTGGCCCATGGCATCCAGATCGGCCTGGGCTAGGCCGGTGATGTCAAAGGTCCAGTCGGTGAGGCGAAAGCGGTTGTCTGTAGATTCTTGCAGCTGGGGCCAGCGCGATCGCAGTTGGCCAAACACCGCGCTCAGCTGCTGTCGGTGTGCCGCCAGATCGTCAACCTCCAGCAATAGCTCGGGGGCCACGTCGAGAGGAAAGTAAACACCGCCGTTTTCAGCCATTGCCCCCACCACCGGCAGGTAGTGGGCCAGCCCGTGCACCCAGCCCGCCGATCGCCCGGTGACAATAATCACGGGGAACCCCGATGCCTGCAACCGTTCTAGCCCCTGGAGTAGAGCGACGGTAAACTGGCCCTGGTGGGTGAGGGTGCCATCCATATCGGTGGCCAATAGCTTGACGGCCCGGTGGCCTGAAAACCCAGCAGCAGGTAATGGTTGAACTTCGCCCATCGGGTCTACACTTTGTGGTGATTGAGCATGCCTTGGGCCGTTGGTTGCCAAAGACCAGGCTACGCGCTTGCCCCAGGCCCATTCGCCCATACTGAAGGCACGCTATGAGCACGTTAGCACCCGATCAGCGCAACTACTACTATCTACTTGAAGGGGGCCGGGTGGGGGTGCATAAGCCCATTTTGGCGGCTCTCTATGCCGTGCACGACCAGCCCCAGCTCACCGATGGCGAAACCGGTCTGGGCATTTCTCCCGCTCACCAGGTCGAGATGGCGGCGGTCGATACCTTTGCCACCCAGGTGCAGTATGGCGCCAACACCCTGCGCAGCCTCACCAACAGCCTGATCGAGCAGGGCTGGAGCAGTGGCGACATCTGGGATGCCAGCGTGGGGCGCTATAGCGATCGCTTTCTACAGGCGGTGGCTCAGGGGTTTGCCCCAGAGTCCAGCGATGCCGACGCCGCTCAGCTCGAACCCTGTGACCCCGCCGCGCTATTGCAGGCCTATTTACAAGACATCAGCGCCGACTACAGCGGTGCCCAGCTGCCCCAGGGATTGGCCAAACTCGACCCGGCGCTGCTGGCCTTTGTCGAGCGGGTGCCGCCCAACTATGGTCGCCTCGACTTTCAGCGCCAGGCCCTGGTGGAGACCGTGCGCCTGTGGCGGCAGTTGAATGGGGTCACGCAGGTCTATGAGGTGCTCAACGTGCCTGTGGTTGACCAGGTACCCGATGAAGCCGCCCTCGACAACGCCCTGGTGGGCTTTATGCAGTCGGCTGGGCGCTACTACTCGGGCTATCCCAACCAGCGCGAGGCGTTAATTCGCCTGGTGCAGCTCTGGCGTGCCCTCGACTCGCGCGAAGAGGCCGTCGATTGGCTGCTCAACAACGATCCCTTTGCCAGTGAAACCAATCTCGATATCATTGACCCGGCCCTGATCGCCTTTGGGCAAAAAATTCCGGCCCTCTATACCGGCCAGGGCGATCTGCGGTTTGCCCTGACCGAGGGCTACCGCAACTGGTTTGGCCTCAACTCGCGCACCACCGCCATTCAGCAACTGGGGGTCAACCCCGACGACCTGGTGCAAAACGCCGAAAATCAGGCGGCCCTAGTGGTCGCCGCCCAAACCCTAGACCGTGCCCTGCTCGACTTCGCCACCACCATTCCCACCGCCTATACACCCACCGAGCAGCAGCGGGAGGCGCTGATTCGCCTGGTACAAATTTGGCGACGGCTAGAGGGGCGCATTCCGGCGATTCAATCGCTGTTTGACGACCTGCGGCGGCTAGAGCGGGCCGAGCCGTCATCGCCCGATGCCATGCCCGCCCCGGTGCCAATGCCCTCGCCGCCGCGCCCGCCCCAGTGGACCCCCAACAACATTCAGCTCGACGCCAGCATCGTGCCCAACGGCAACTTTACCTGGGCCGAGGCCACTCGCGGTGGGGCCCGCATGCCCCCCGACCAGGCCACGGTGGCGGCGATCGTCCGGATTGCTACTCTGGCCCAGCAGGCCCGCGATCGCATTGGTCGCCCCTTCTTGATCACCAGTTGGTATCGCCCGGTCGAGATCAATCGCCGCGTGGGCGGAGCGTCTAGAAGCCGTCATATTGTCGGCGATGCCATCGACTTCTACTGCGTCGGCCTCACCGGCAATCAGGTCTACTGGTCTCTCGATCCCTGGTGGCCGGGGGGATTGGGGCGCTATGGCCAGTTTCCGGCCCTGGTGCATATCGATGCGCGGGGGAGTAAGGCGCGGTGGTTGCATTAGAGAAGGTGGGGG
>NZ_JADEWX010000163.1 GCF_015207395.1 Nodosilinea sp. LEGE 07088 | reverse complement strand
AGTTATGGACCGACTGGGCACTCCAACTGATAGCGCTCAAACCCCATAAACATCGCTATTTTCAGCGTGGTCTCTATGCTCTATCCCTGATGCAGCAAGCTCTTTAGGTACGTTGTCACCCGTTAAGTTTTCAGCGACTTGAAAGATTAGGCATGTGGAAAAGCATTCTAGACAGTCCCGAAATGTTGGATCTTGCCCGAACACCATTATTCCTTGTCCTGTTAATAGAGGCTTATCAGGGCGACCGGATCACCAATGCTTCGGGACTGATCAATGCTTTTGTTGAAAAAAGGTTTGAAAGGACGAAAACGGATGTTTATCCTTTGAATAAGTTCATTAGAATTTTTATTCAAAAGCCTAATGAACAACAGACTTGTCACTATTTAGCTTGGCTTGCCAAGGATTTTGATAATGAGCGAAAATCCTGGTTTCTCATTGAAGATTTACAACCTAGCCTGCTTAGTCAGCATGAGAGTGAGACAAAACTCTACGAGTCAATCATCATTTTGATTGTTTTTTTAATTTTTGCATGGATTATTGGCTTGGTTTTCTTCCTGCGGATTTGGCTGAATTTTAAGATGGAAGATGCCGTAAATAAGGCTCTACTCCTCGGTCTGACTTTTGGGTTGAGTTTCATGGTACAAGGTGTAGCGTTTATCATGCGGAGCGGTAAATGGCTGGACTGGCTAAACTCTCCAATTCACCCAGCCGAGAAGTTGAGTTTTTCATTCCCTAAAGGATTGAGTGGGCTAAGAATTGGTCTTAAGACTGGATTGATTTTTGGAATTTTTTTTGGGGTGATCTCTGGAATACTTTCTGGGCCAAATATAGGGTTGAGTTTTGGATTTACTGTGGGAATAATTTATGGACTAGTTGTCGGGTTGCTTAGTAGTTTGTATATGGGTTTGCGCGCTGATTTAATTGATGAAAGAGACTTTCCTAATCAGGGGATTTGGCAGTCTTTACAGAATTCAGTATTAAGCGGATTAATTATAGGTTCAATCTTCGGGATGTTTTTTGGACTAATTGCCGGTCTAACTGCTGGTCTTATTGCTGGAATAGCTTTTGGAATGCTTTTAGGAATGGCATCTGGACTGGAAGCAGTCATGAGACATATAGCCCTACGCATTGTATTAACAAAAAACAGCTATACACCCTGGAATTACGCTCGTTTTCTAGACTATGCTGTTGAACTACGCTTTATGCAGCGGGTTGGAGGACGCTACCGCTTTGTCCATGACTTACTGAAGAAACATTTTGTAGAGATGCCGCTCAGATAGTAAATAATTAGGGCTAACAGTACTCACTCTACTGGAGCGTTGTAAGAAAGCCTTCTAAGAAATCGCCATCGACTTACCTGCTTCGAGTTAGTCAAAAATAGCCTATGCCAAAGGCCACCTCAACGTAAACCCTGGCAATACCGCTTCTCCCAACAATTGGGCAGGAAACGGCACCTTTTCCATCCTCAAATTAGGACGGTAAATTTCTACCGTTTGCGCTTGGGGGTTAATCAACCAACCCAAACGCAGCCCACTGGCCAAATACTCTTGCATTTTGTCTTGCAGCGGCGGCAGAGCATTGGTTTTAGACCGCAGCTCAATCACAAAATCAGGACAAATCGGCGGAAAGCCAGCCCGTTCTTCAGGCGTTAACGCCTGCCATCGCGACAGCTCAACCCAGGCCGCATCGGGAGAGCGATCTCCACCCCCCGGCAACTTGAACATCGTCCATGAGCTAAATACCTTACCCAGCTTCGTTTGCCGATTCCACAGCGTCAAATCGGTAATTAAATCGGCCTCGCGCTCGCCGCTTTCTCCACCCACAGGCGACATAATTACCAACGCCCCCGACGCCGATCGTTCCAACGGTGTCGTTGGGTTCGCTTCACACAGACGATAAAACTGGTCATCGGTCAGGTTCACCCGATCCAGGCTTAAAACCATTGGTAATTCAGACATGGCCCCAACCCCGTTGATCTAACGCTACTGTTTCTTACTTGCTTCTTCCAACAGACTAACCACCGCCTCCCGCTCTACTGTCGGAAAGCCCTGTAAAAAATCATCAGCCGACTCACCTAATCGAAGGGTCTTGTGACATTTACCTTTTTCCAGGGTCAACCTACCCCTATCGTATCGTGGTGATTCCGAGTATTTGGCCGACAGTTAACAGATCCTGTTCAATCCAAAAAATAGCCGTGGATGCAGCAGCCGCTGAACTCGTCAAACGCAAGCAGGCACAAATTGCAGAACTGTGCCGCCTGAACCAAGCCCAAATCCTCAAGCAGGCTTCACGTCAATGGCCAACCCTACTGAGCTGAGCACTGCCACAAAAGATTCCAGCGTTGGAGTTTCCCCATTTCCCAAGGCCTGCTGTAAAGGCTTATCGGTATCATCACTGTCAGCTGCATTCGCCAGCGTCGCCTGTCTCGCTTCAACTACATTTTCGAGAGCCAGCAAGAAGGCCTCCCAATCGCCATCCTTCAGCGTCTCATTTAGCGACGCCTTGAGATAAAGAGCAGCATAGTCTAGGTCAGCTAGCTGACTCAGTAGATCGGCCTGATAATCTCTCACTGGCATCTCTCAGTTCTCCTCAAACAAGCAGTCACCTGCGCTATAGACATATTTTTGAAGCTTCCACTGCTTCTGGCTCATAAGCTCATTTAACTGGATCGCAGCGAATTTCGACCATGAAGCCGTCGGGGTCGTAGAAGTAGACGCCGCGCCCGGTGGGGCGGGTGACGGGGCCGTAGGCAATGTCAATCTGGTTTGCCTCCAGCACTGCTAATGCGCCGTCAAACTGGGCCGGGTCAATGTCAAAGGCCAGGTGGTAGGCGCGGGTAAACGATTTATCGGGGTTGGGGTCAGGCGGCTCCAGGTTTGGGGCACCAAACAGGTCGAGAATTAGCCCATCGGGCAGCACAAAGTTAGCCACCTTGCCCGTGGCCACCAGCTCCTTGAGGGTGTCATCCACCTCGTCGCCCGTTAGCTCCCGCAGCCCCAGCAGGCCACCGTAGAACTGCCGTGACGCGTCCATATCCTTCACATTCAGCGCCAGGTGATGGATGTGCCGCAGCTGGCCGGGTAGCAGAGCTGGACAATTTGCGATCGCAGGGCTAGGGGTCATAGGCCTTCGTGCGGAAACAACGCGAACTATGATTGATTATAGAAATCCTACCGCGCTCAATTGCTCGCCATCGCTGACCAAACCCTCGAACTCACCGTTGATAGGCCCGACCCAGAGCGGCTCGATCGCTGGCTGACCGCCAATGTCAAAGCCCTCTCCCGCAACCGGGTGCAAAAGCTGATCGATTGGGAATACGTACAGATCAATGGCCAGCTCTGCACTAATAAGAAAGAGGCGGTGCAGGTGGGCGATCGCATCCACCTCACCATCCCTGAACCTCGCCCCCTGGAACTCACCGCCGAGGACATTCCCCTCGACATTCTCTACGAAGACGAGCACCTGATCATCATCAACAAGCCCGCTGGCCTGGTGGTACACCCCGCCCCCGGCAACATGAGCGGCACCCTGGTCAATGCGGTACTGGCCCACTGCGGCGACCAGCTGTTGGGCATTGGTGGCGTGCAGCGTCCGGGCATCGTCCACCGGCTCGATAAAGACACCACCGGGGCGATCGTGGTGGCCAAAACCGACCTGGCCCACAGCGACCTGCAGGCCCAGATGAAGGCCAAAACCGCCCGGCGCGAATACCTGGGGGTGGTCTACGGTGCTCCCAAAACGGAATCCGGCACCATTGATGCTCCCCTGGGCCGCCACCCGGCAGATCGCAAAAAGAATGCGGTAGTGCCCCTAGAGAAAGGTCGCACCGCCATTACCCACTGGCAGGTGGAAGAACGCCTGGGCAACTTCTCGCTGCTGCGCTTTCGCCTGGAGACGGGGCGCACCCACCAGATTCGCGTTCACAGCACCCACATCGGCCACCCCATCGTTGGCGACTCCACCTACGGCTCGGGCCGCGATGTCGGGGTCAACCTGCCGGGGCAGGCGCTCCATGCCCAGCGGTTAGAACTGCGCCATCCGGCGACGGGGAGACAGATTGTGGCGATCGCACCTTTGCCTGAGCATTTTCTCAAGTTGCTTGCCGTCCTGCGGAGTCGGGCTGTTTAGGCCTGGATGACAGAATATTGCATTGGCAAGGTTGTTATATTAGGCACCATAGATGTCAAGTATCTGAAAAGCTCGTCGGCCTTCCGACCTTGGGCATACTTCCTAATGGGCAGTTCTAATTCTCATCTAGATTGTGATCCTGTCCGTAGATATGTTGATACTGCCTAACCTAGCTACTATGGCCAAGCCCCACTCCCCCAACCTGCTCCAGGCACTCAGACATGCACTCTGGCGTAGGGAGCACTGGACGGCGATCGCGATCGGTCTACTGGCAGCCCCTAGCCTCCCAGTGATCGCCGCCCCACCCCAAGCCTGGGCGCGCACCCCTACGACAAACACTCTAATTAAACAAGACACCGCCGCACCGCCAGTCCCCACCCGTCCAGTAAACCTGCCAGCCCCCGTCACCCCCGATGACTCTGGCATTATTGACCTCAGACCATCGCCCAGCGACGACGTTGGCATTGGGCAGTTGCGGCCAACCTTAGAGCCTGACCCTGATAGTAGCGATTCAAGTTCAGGAGCCAGTTGGCTAAGAGACATCGCCTTGCCAGTTTATCCCAGTCCCGAGAGTGAACCCTGGGGTTGGATTATCCACGGCTGGCTGATCCCCAACAACTCATCCCCGCTGGCCATCGGCCGCGATGCCGCTTTTTCAATGGTGCGAACCGGGCAGCCGCTATACACCTTCCCGGTACTAGAGCTTCGCTCTGACGGCTGGTTTCGTTTTCAGTACACGCCAGCAGGGGTGGCCTGGGCTCACGTTACTCATCTTGATCTGGGCACCGTGCCCCTGGCCATAGAGCCATGGGATATCTCTATGAAAGATGCCGCCCAAGTAGAATTTCGTCGCCCGGGGTTATCTCAGCCCATGCGACTAGAACCCCGCAGCACGGCCCCGCTGCAAGCGTTGGTCGGGCCCAACAGCATTATTCAGCCCTTAGATCTCGACGGCGATTGGTTAAGGGTTCGGGTTACCCAGCCTGCCCAGGGCTGCATGCCGCTACCTGGCTCTAGTGTTGCAGAGGGTTGGGTGCGCTGGCGGAACGAAGCTGACGTGCCCCTAGTGTGGTTTTCAGCTCGCAGTTGCTAGCATTTTTGTCATCTTCTTCGGCTACGTCAGTCTATCCGGGCAGGTACTCTAGCAGCCGCTGCAAACGAATTTTAGTCATTACGTAAAGTGGGAACTGATGGTGCTCTGCGATTAGCCAGCCCACCATTGTGCCGTGGGCTACCAGCGTACCAACAGCCCAGACCAACGACCAATTGAGCCCACGCCCTGCCTCCAAGGGAGGAAACAGATAACCACCCAGCGCGACTATGCCAGCGGGCAAAATGACAAGGGTCAGCCCAACTAGCCAGAGCGCTAGGGTAATGTTGCTGCGACTTTGGTAAAGGGGTTGCCAATGCCACCCTTGCCAGCGCCAGCCCATCGGCTGCAGACTGTCGGCTACATGCACGGTTTGCTGGGCGACATTGACATCAAAAATGTGTCGACAAAAATTACAGGCATAGGCCTCCATCATCACCATGGGTTCCATTTGTCCATGGCGACAGACCGGGCATTCGCAGCTTTCTCCAGGCTCTAACCCCAGCGATCGCCGCCCTGTGTTTTGTCCCCCATGGGTCTTGTTAATCGCCATAGAAGCCCTAGCCCATTCACTGCCCTAAGCGCCGCTATCGCTTTTGACCCAGACATACCCTCAGAAAACGCCTTAGGCGCTCCCGCTGACTTGGGCAAAGTTAGTCGCTAACTAGCGCTTATGTATATTTTAAGCCCCTGCCAAGATCTATAGAGGTCCAAATTAAGCAAAACTTTGCCTCAGTAGCCATGCCAGGGCAAACACCCTAGAGTGCACTGACCATTGGGGCTCCAACTGTGCGGGTATAGTCTTTACCCTCAAAGGTCAAGATCACGATCGGTTCTTGCCCTGACAGATCAACCGACTTAACCTTAATGCGCCCTCCCGCTAGCATGTCGCCAGCGGAAACACGACGGCTGACAGTACTACCCGGTTCAGTCACAATGACGCTGACCCCATTACCTACCTGCACGACACCACTCACGACCACCTGGTCGATCAGGCTTTGAAAAGCAGGAGCCCCGGTCGATGCCGCAGCAATTTCAGTCGGGACTGGGGGAGCACTCCCTTGAACAAACGGAGTGGGCAAATTGGGAATAGTGACGGGCTGAACGGCCACCTCGGGCAACGCCGGCAAATTTCGTGTGGCAGATACAGTTACTGTAGGTAAGCCCTGGGGCGGCACTGGAGTCAGTAACGCCGCCGCTGGAGTAGGACGAGGCACCCTAGGGCCTGGCACTACGATCGATGCAAAGGGGTCAGGGCGACCGGACGATATAGCCTCGACTCGAGCTTGAGGCGATGTAGACCGCAACAGACTTGGATCTGCCAGCAGCAACGGTGCCGATGCTTGCAAAAAAGGTTCTGACTGAAAGGGTGTAGCCCCGTCGCCCGTCGCTGGAATCAACGCCTGATCGGTTTGGCTAACGTCGGTATCGCCAGTTGCCCCATTCTCGCTAAGCGAACTGGGTTCAGCGAGATTCGAAGAGCGAGAGTTGGCCGTAGTGAGTTTGAGAATTCCGCCAGCGGCTACCGCCAGCAACAACACTCCGGCGATCGCCAGATATAGCTTTCGATTAGCCCAGCTTTGTGGATGAGTAGCCCCAGCCTGGCGAGGTTGAACAGAGTAGGTCATCACAGCATCTCCCCACAGGATCAACCTACTTTAGCGAATTCCTCAGAAAGTGGCGCACTTTTGCTGTAGTAAGACCTGTTTTTTTGCTGACTGAGTCTGGTTAGAGCCACTAACCCTGAGCTGCCCCTGGTTGATCGGGCTGGTTTTGTCGTTGTTGTTGTTGC
This sequence comes from Nodosilinea sp. LEGE 07088, assembly GCF_015207395.1. Lineage (GTDB taxonomy): Bacteria > Cyanobacteriota > Cyanobacteriia > Phormidesmidales > Phormidesmidaceae > Nodosilinea. The sequence goes on along the minus strand of NZ_JADEWX010000163.1, from coordinate 6,168 downwards.
AGCGCCTGAAGCTGTAGCAACAGGGCTTCGGTTTCAGCTTGCAGGTGCAATAGTTCCATCTGCTGAATGGGGGGATAGGTCGATTGGCGAACCTCGACCCAGCAAATCCTATCCTCTGCCGCTGGAGAGGTTTCGCGCGCCTCAGGTTCAAACCTCTCTAAAGATGCATCTTGGGCAGCAGACTGCTCAAGGCCCCTAAATGAGCGATCGGTGGCCTGAACATTGATGCGGTCAACAGAGGCATTCATGGGTTTACTTATTATAAAGAGATGTGCTCAGTCAGAAAGTTAAGGCATTTTAACCATCCTGTCCAGGGGTAAATTTTAAGCCACCATGCCGCGATGCTCTTATTAACGCTAGGGCAGTTGGTAAAGTGGACGCCTTTGCAGCTTTATTCAGGGCCATTGTCGCTAGAAATATCGCTTGCTATTCGGCTGTAGCCAGTTCATCACCTGTTAAGAGACCAGTGCCGACCTCTGGCCGCAGGTGACCGCCCCTACCTCGGGATGGGTGTGCCCCAATTAGCTTTAATTACCTACCTGGTCCGCCACCCAGCCACGTTTGAATTTGCGCCCAGATGGCACCGGGCCCGATGCCAAACAAAAAATACAGCGCCAGCAGCAAAAAAGCGACCAGCAACACGGTTTGAATGGTGTTTTTAATCAGCTTGAACACCCAGCCAAATACGACGATGGCAATGACGATCGCCCCCAGTACAATCAGCAGTTCCACGGTGCCCTCCTTAAGCTAGGGAAACGACGGTGGCTTGGGGTAACGATTCGCTGACGCTGGTGGCTTCAGCCCTGGCCCACTGGTCGGCGGCCAGAATGTCGGCCAGGATAGGCTGGAGCACGTTGTGGGAACGGTGGCGATCGCAGACCCCCTCAATCACCTTGGGTATCTCCAAGAAGTGAATCTTTTCGTCTAAGAATAGCGCTACCGCCTGCTCGTTGGCGGCATTGAGCACGGCGGTCATGGTGCCGCCGGCCCGGCCGACGGCATAGGCTAGCTCCATGCAAGGGTACTTGGCGTGGTCGGGTTCCCGAAAGGTGAGATCGCCTGCTTTGACCAAATCTAGCGGCTCCCAGTCGGTGTAGATGCGCTCTGGCCAGGAGAGGGCATAGAGCAAGGGCAGACGCATATCGGGCCAGCCCAGCTGGGCCAGCACCGAGGTATCTTGCAGCTCGATCAGCGAGTGAATAATGCTCTGGGGATGGATGACAATGTCGATGTGGTCATAGTCCATCCCAAATAAATAGTGGGCTTCGATCACCTCTAGCCCCTTATTCATCAGCGTGGCCGAATCGACCGTGATTTTACGGCCCATCGACCAGTTGGGGTGCTTCAGGGCATCGGCTACCGTCACCTGGGCGAGCTTCTCTACGGGCCAGTCACGAAAAGCCCCGCCCGAAGCGGTCAGCAAAATGCGCCGTAGCCCGCCTTGAGGTACCCCCTGCAAGCACTGGAAAATAGCCGAATGCTCGGAGTCGGCAGGCAGCAGCTTGACGCCGTGCTTTTCCACCAGGGGCAGTACAGCGGGGCCACCGGCAATCAGGGTTTCTTTGTTGGCCAGGGCAATGTCTTTGCCCGCCTCAATCGCCGCCAGGGTCGGCAGCAGCCCGGCACAGCCGACAATGCCGGTTACCACGGCCTCGGCATCGCCATAGCGGGCCACCTCGACCACGCCGTCATCGCCCACAAGTATCTGCGGCATGGGGTCCACCCCGGCCAGCGCGTCCCGCAGTTCGCTGAGCTTGGCGGGGTTGCAGATGGCAACAATTTCAGGCTTAAACTGGCGCACCTGTTGAGCCAGCAGCTCGACGTTATTCCCTGCGGCAATACCTACCAGGCGAAACTGGTCGGGGTGATGTTCCACAATATCCAGGGTCTGGGTTCCGATAGACCCGGTTGATCCAAGCAGGGTGATGGCTTTCACGGCAATCCTCAACGGTGGGCGAGCGCTACCTTTAAGAATCTCATGGTGTGGCCCCTGACCCAAGATCTAGCCAAAATCTCATGGCTTGGCATTGAGTAAAACCCCATGGGGATCAGCGCCTAGCAATTGACAAGATTTGATGACTGTATCGCCATGAATAACTGCAAAAATAAAATGGTTGTTAAGATTATCGAGATTCATTCGCGCACACACGAGCCTAACCTATTAAATCCCCATGGACTCTGTAGAACCGGTTTCAGTTGAGGTCGTGCAGCAAGTGGCCGAATACTTCAGTATTTTGAGTGAGCCCATGCGACTGCGGCTCCTCAATCTGCTGCGCGAGGGTGAAAAATGCGTGCAGGAGCTGGTGGATGCCACCCAAACCAGCCAGGCCAATGTGTCTAAGCACCTGAAGGTAATGCTTCAGGCGGGCATTCTCAGCCGCCGCACGGCGGGTACTTCGGCCTACTACAGTGTGGCCGACGAGCTGATTTTCGACCTCTGTGGTCTGGTGTGCGATCGCATTGCCTGCCGCATTGAGGCCCAGGCCCAGCACTTTCGTAACTTTAGCGTGGCCCCAGTATCTAAGATTTAGTCAGATGAATATCAAAGCTGGCGCTAGCGGGCCGCTTGGCTACTAGCCTGATCAGCTTTAAAGTAGGCCTCCAGCACCTTCATTACCATGGGAGCAGCGACCTTACCGCCGCCCCCGCCGGAGTGTTCGGCAAACGCTACGATCACTACCTCGGGGTTATCGAGGGGGGCATAGGCCCCAAACCAGGCATGGGAAAGCCCTGGGGGGGCTTCGGCGGTGCCAGTTTTGCCCGCAAAGGGTGGCAGATGGGGCACATTGAGGCTGCGGGCTGTACCGCCTGTGATCACCTGTCGCAGCCCCTTGTGCAGGATATCCATGGTGGTGCTGCTGAGTTCTAGCGACTCTTTCCAGTTGCGGTGTTCTTCGTTGTCTTTGAGCAGATGAGGGGTAACCCGATAGCCATTGTTGGCGGCGACCGCAAACATGCCTGCCACCTGTAGGGGGGTAGCCTGTAAAAATCCCTGCCCAATGGACATATTGATGGAGTCACCAATCACCCAAGGCGTGTCTAGCGTCTCTTGCTTCCAGGCGTCATCGGGCACCAGCCCAGCGCTTTCTTCTGTGCTGAGCTCAATGCCGGTTTTGCGGCCAAAACCAAAGCGACGGGTCATTTCAATCAACGTGGGGCCACCGAGACGCATCGCTACTTGGTAAAAAAAGGTATCGCTGCTCATGGCCATTGCCCCGGTAAAGCTCAACGGCCCAAATCCGGCCCGATTCCAGTCACCAAACTGAATTCCCCCTACCTGGATGTAGGGGTAGGTTTGTAAGACCGTGCTAGGCGAGTATTTGCCTGACTCTAGGGCCGCCGCCGTAGTCACAATTTTGAATGTGCTGGCGGGGGGAAAGGCCTGCAAGGAGCGGTTTAAGAATGGATGATTGGCACCCTGGAGCTGCTGCCACTGAGCTTCGGTAATGCGGGTGGTAAATATATTGGGGTCGTAGGTGGGCCAGCTGGCCATGGCCAAAACGGCCCCATTGCGCGGGTCAATGGCAACGACTGCGCCCTGAACCGTGCCTAGGGCGGCCTCTGCGGCTCGCTGGAGTTCCAGGTCGAGGGTGAGCTGAATGTCTTGACCGGCGATCGCCGGTTTGTCGCCCAAAATACTGATGATTCGACCGGCACTATCGACCTCGACCTGCTGACCGCCCCAGGCACCGTGGAGGGTGCTCTCAAAGGCCGACTCGGCCCCCATTTGGCCAATGACATCGCCCAGACGGTAGCCCTGATCGCGGCGGGCGGTCAGTTGTTCGTCGGTAAGCTCGCCCGTGTAGCCAATGACGTGGGCCGCCAGGTCGCCATTGGGGTAGTTGCGTACCGCCTCAGCCTCTAGGCGTACACCCGGCAACTCGTTGGTGTACTCGGCTAGGGCGGTAGCCTGGGCCGTACTGATCCCTCGGGCGATAGTAATTGACTCAATCGATTCGTAGCCTGCCTGCTCTAAACGCGCTTGAATTTCATCGGGGGGAATGCTCAGTATCGTTGACAGGCGCTGGATCACCGTAGGCCACTGGTCGCGGGGCAGAGCAATGGGCCAGATCGACACCGTGTGTGACAGTCGACTGCCCGCCAAAATTTTGCCGTTGCGGTCAAAGATTGTGCCCCGGGCCGGGCGCTTGGGCACCAGGCGAATGCGGTTGCTGTCGGCTAGCTGGCGGTTGCGATCGCCATTTACGACCTGAAGCTGAAAGAGCCGTAGACCAAAGGTACCTACCAGTAGCACCGAGACCAGTGACAGCAAAAACACCGCCTGGAAGCTGCGGCCTACGGTACGGCCCCGCAAAGTATCGGGCACCTGGGGTAAATTTTGGAGTAGAGCCATGACAATCAACCCAATCCAAATCTAGCGAGGCAGGCTTGCCGCCGAGAACGCAATTAACCCAATCCAGATAGGCTCGGCGCTGGATTTGGGCTCACGCTACGGCAAAATTGGCCAAGCCCTATTCTATATCGACCGAGGAGATCTATGCAGGGAAAGCTTGTCTTACCGCTCGTGGCGCTGAGTTTGGTGGGGGCCGTCGCCTCGGGCTTTTTTCTGCTGCGGGAGCACACCCGCACCGATCGGCTGGTGCTGGCTTCGGGCAGCAAAACTGGCGAATACTACGCCTTTAGCCAGGCCTTTGCTGAGGTGGTGACCCGCAACCATCCCACCATTGAGATCGATGTCCGTGAAACCAACGGCTCGGTGCAAAACATGGATCTACTGAGAACCCGGCAGGCCCAGCTGGCCCTGGTGCAGAGCGATACCCCTGTGCAGCCCCCCGTGCGGGCCGTAGCGCTGCTATTTCCGGAAATGTTTCACCTGCTGGCCCGTACCGATGTCGAGATTGAGACTGTGGTCGATCTGCGGGGCAAGCGCATTGCCCTGATGCCTGAGGGGAGCGGCTCCTACGCGCTATTTTGGCCCCTGGTAGAGCACTACGGCCTCACCCCAGAGACCCTGACCACCTTGCCCATGACGGCTGCTCAGGCCCATGCGTCCCTGGAGCAGGGTGAGGTCGATGCACTCTTTCGGGTGATTACCCTGGGCAATGCCGCCGTGGCCGATCTGCTGCAAACCGGCACCACGCGCCTATTGCCCATCGACCAGGTCGATGCCTTGAGGTTGTCGTTGCCCTATCTCAATGCTCAGGTTATTCCTAAGGGTACCTATAACGGGGGCATCCCGATTCCCGCTACCGATCTGCCCGTCGTGGCGGTCAACGCTCTGCTGGTAGCCCATGAGGAACTGCCGCCTAGGGTGGTCAACGCCCTCACCAGCACCCTGCACCAAAACCGCAACGAGCTGGTAGCGCTATATCCCCGGGCGGCGATGATTCGACTCGACGCATCGAGAGATCTGGGTCTGCCCCTACACCCTGGGGCCGAGGCCTTTTACACCCAGGGGGAGCCAGAATTTTTAGTTGAGTATGCCGAACCCATTGGCCTATTGCTGTCGGTACTCGTGCTGAGCTTCTCGAGTCTGTGGCAACTGCGATCGTGGCTGCTGGGTAAGCAGAAAAACCGCGCCGATACCTACAACCTGGAGATTCTTGCCCTGATGGACAGGATTGACCAGGCTCAGTCACTAGAGGAACTGGCAGCCCTGCGCAAAACCCTACTCGACATCCTCCAGCAGGTTGTTACCGACCTGGATGTCGACCGGATCACAAGCGAGTCTTTTGAGTCGTTTACATTTCCCTGGGAGGTTGCCAACAACGCCATTCGGCATCAAGAAATGCTGCTCCGGGGCCATGACGGCAGTCGGCGGTAGACGGCTTGGGAAAACACTGCCGTGGCGACGGCTATGACTCAGCGCGAAGCTACACTGCCCCAGCCACTACCATGCTTCGCCGTGCTAGCGAGTTCTGAAGCACCTCTGGCTGGGGGTGAGCAGAGATAGTAGGCCGCGCGGGTCGGCTGGCCTGGGGAGAGTCTAGCGGTTGAGGCGCTATCTCGCTCGGCGGTGGGGCTGGCACTGCGGGTGGGGCTGGCATTGGGCTCGAAACAGCTGCGGGCACCGGTGCTGGTGACGGTGCTAAAGGCTTGGGGGCAAGCTCCGTGGGCGGCATAGCGGGGGCTTGGGGCATAGGCCATGCCGCTGAACCAGCCGCCTCGGGGGGTGGCGACGAGGCTTCACCAGGGATGGTCTCAATG
>NZ_JADEWX010000162.1 GCF_015207395.1 Nodosilinea sp. LEGE 07088 | reverse complement strand
GAGATAACGCCGTAACCGCATAGCCAGCCTTGACTAATTGAGGAATCAACACCTGACCGATGGTGCCTGAGGCACCTGCAATAAAGATCTTCATGGCTAGTTTCCAAAAATGATGGTTGAACAGGGCCGTCTGCCATATTCCTTGGCGACTGCCCCAGCACTTATGGCTAGAACTCGGCTGCTACCGTTTGAAAGAACTGCTCGATATCTGAGCGCGATCGCAAGTGATAGACCTGCTGGGTTGCCTTCGCTTGCGCCACATACTCTCGATATTTGGGGGTCAGTTTGGCATGGCACAGCCGGACGGTGGGGTAAGACTTTAGCGTCCCTTTTAGCAATGAACTCCCCTCCGGCCAACCGGCAGGATGCACCCAAAGGCCGGTCAAAAATCGCTTTGTCACCCACCAGTAATGCCGCCATACGGGCATGTCGAGATACACCAGGGTATCGGCCACGTTCAATCGTTCCCAGACGGTATCCATTGACCCAAAGCCATCGACGATCCACTGGTCTTGTTGCAACAGTGCCTCATGGGCGGCCTTGAACTCGGTGTGGGGCACTTTGTTGCCACCGGGTCGGTATTGGATCGAATCGAGGGGCACCCAGAGGAGTCCGGTTATGTCCCCTAGACGTCGGCTAAGGGTGGATTTTCCGGCCCCCGTATTGCCAAATACAGCAACTTTTTTCATCGGAATTCTTTCCTTAACGCTACTCGGGTTTCTTGGCCACGATGAACAGGATCTTGGCGTTACCGATGGGCGATTGGTAATCTCCTGCTTGCCATTGGTAATCGATCGCAAATCCTGCATCCGTCAAACTGGTCTCCAAGTCTTTGACGGTGAAGACCTTGACGAGCGGGAACAGTCCGAAGGCTTTACCGATGGGGGCAATCAGCTTGAACCAAGCCATCGTATCCCCCATGCAGATGGTGCTGGTGATGAAAGCTCCGCCTGGTTGGAGCATTTTATAAACCTTGGCGATCGCGGTTTCCTTATCAGCTAGCAGGTGCAACACATTCAGGCCCAAGACAGCATCGTAAGTGCCGTCCGGGACGCTCAATTCGTCAATGCTGGCTTGCTCAAAGGTGACATTCTGGATGTTCTGTTCAGCGGCTTTTGCTTGGGCGATCGCAATCATATTGGCTGAGAAATCGATGGCGCGAATATGGTGCACGTAGGGGGCATGGTGCAGGGCCGTTGATCCGGTGCCGCAACCAAATTCCAGCACACTCATACTGGGCTGCAAATAGTCTCGTGTGACCTGCAATTTCTTTTGGTAAGCGGCTTCATCCGCGATTGGTTGTTTGGCATAGCCGTCGGCAACTTTGTTCCAAAATTTAGCTGAAGCGTTCATGACTTATGCCTCCTGACTCGTGGAGTAGGATTTGTGAAATGGATTCCGCCACCGCCAAGCCGACCAAATGATGAAGCACAGGGCAGCCATTTCGATCACCATGTGAAAGGTATCGTCCATATCGCTGGTGCCGTTGTTGATTTCAAACCCGAGGGTAATCACAGCGGCGATGATGTTGGCCCAACGGTTGGGGCTGTAGGGTAAGAGCCGGGAAAATAGCACCATCGAGATCGGTACTTCGGCCACAAAACCGCCAAACAGTAGCAGTGGTTCGGTAATTTGAAAGCCATCAATGGTCCCGGTCATCACCTGTTCAATGAAACCCGGTTCAATAAATTCGTGGATATCTCGAAAGATGACGTTGAAGAGATAAAACATCCACAGCGTCGAGAGCATCGCTTTCATCTCTATCGTCAATATCTGCTTCTGCAAATTCATGGGTGTTCTCCTGTTTGCCTGTCTGAGAGTTCTGTTCGTTTAGCCTGAGTCGAATTCACCGAGACCAGCGGCAGCCCCAAATCGCGCACCTTAATCAGCAAGCCATAGAGCGCGGCTTGATCTACCACTGGGCCAGACAATCGCGTTTCACCGTTGTCTATCAGAGCGATCGCAAATCCCTCAAACCAATCACTCCACCGCTGATCAAGGTGTCCCTTGACGTAGATTTCGTACTGGTCAAGTGGAGGCTCGTGGGTGGAACGGTGGAGTTGATTCATGGGAGTTGTCTAGCCCTCTCTAATCACGACGGTTATCAACAACTCAAAAATACGAACGGACGTGGGGAGACGCAGTCCCCAGATGTGGGGATTAGACGTGGGGATTGATGTGAGGAGCCGCTATGAAAGACTTGAGATTAGGGCTTACAGCCCTTCAACTTCTATCTAGAAGATTGTGGTTGATGACTGGATGCAAGGGACAACGGAATGTAAGGCTCAAGCAGTTGGCTGGCTTGTTGGTTTCACTTGACTCGATCAGGACTAGGATCAACGTTAATGAGCAATGCTAAGCCCTGGCGATTAGACGACCAAAGGTGACCCATGACAACGCTACTGATTCAGACGGAGAGCGTCCCCCTGACGGTGAACCTGCCAATGCCGATTGAGATGACAATGGCAGAGTTCTATGAATTTTGTCAGGCCAATCGTGATCTGCGGATTGAGCGCAGCGCCAGCGGTGAGGTGATCATCATGCCACCTGCCTTTTCAGATACGGGAAACCGTAACTTCAATTTAGCGGTGCAGATTGGTAACTGGGCTGAGCAGGATGGCACTGGGCTAGGTTTTGATTCCAGTGCTGGCTTTACGCTGCCCAATGGCGCAACGCGATCGCCTGACGCCTCGTGGATTCGGCTTGAACGGTGGAATGCACTAACAAAGGACGAGAAGGCATCCTTCGCGCCCGTTTGTCCGGATTTTGTCGTGGAGCTGAACTCATCCAGCGATACGTTGAGTGGACTGCAGGCCAAGTAGGTAGACGAATTCAGTATAGTCGCCCTCCCAAATGCTGAGAATTATCGAAGTGGTGTTGGGGCGATCGCCTGGTCTAATCCTTAACGGGTGACAAGGGCACTCAACGTCATACGGTACAGGGCTTTGAGACAATGGGGAGGACAAAAAATAGGGAGCCTCAATAGAGCTCCCCTCAATCAATATGTTTCCTGCATCCTACCAAACCACCCTTCGCACCCACCTTAGTGAAACCCAGTACTTGACCTTGCAGCTGTTGTTGCTATTGCTACAGGCTCATCGCCAGGTCAAACTCTCGGTAGTAGCCAGTGTCTTTCCTCAGCCGATTCAGTATCAAAGTCGAAAACGCAACTTACAGCGATTTTTAGCCTTACCAAAACTTACCCTCAAGGTGCTGTGGTTTCCGCTGCTCAAATATTGGGTCCGTCAAGTGCAAACGGGACGGGGGTTGAACCGCGACCAACGCCGCCGTCTGAGAACGCTCAAACATCATAAACATGGCTATTGGATTCTGGCTATCGACCGCACAGAGTGGAAAGGGCGAAATATCTTCATGGTCAGTGTGGTGTGGGGAACTCACGCCTTACCCGTCTACTGGGAGCTCTTGGGGCAGGTTGGCAATAGTGACCTGAAAACACAACAGCGACTACTCAAAACGGCCCTGCCGATGTTTAAGTCCTATCCGGTTCTCGTACTGGGTGACCGGGAGTTCCATAGTCCTAAACTGGCGGCCTGGTTGGATAAGCGAGAGGTGTCCTTTGCGCTCCGACAGAAAAAAGCGCTTCATTTCCAAACCGAGCCTGAAGGCGGGTACCGTGTGCTCAGAGAGCTGGGCTTCAAGCCAGGACAGTCTCGGTTTTATCAGGGCATTTTGTGCAATAAAGGCGATGGCCTTGGTCCCTTTAACTTAGCCGTCTATTGGAAGCGAAAGTACCGCCAACAGGGGCCTAAAGAGCCGTGGTACATCCTGACTAATTTGCCCAACTTAGCACAAGCCTTAGCGGTCTATCGGTGTCGCTGGGGCATTGAACAGCTCTTCAAAGATTGTAAGACGGGCGGCTATCACCTGGAAGATGCCAAGGTGAATGACACTCGGTTTTTGGCCTTAGTTTTGCTGATCGCCTTGGCCTACAGTTCGGCCACGATGCACGGGCAGCAGATGAAACACCTCGGGGTAGATCAGTATGCTGGGCGTATCCAAGAGCACCACGACAAGACGCCTCGACAGAGTGATTTTAGTCTGGGTCTCTATGGCCAACGGTGGATCTATGCCATGGAATTATGGGCCGACTGGGCGCTCCAACTGATAGCACTCAAACCCCATAAACAGCGCTATTTTCAGCGAGGTTTCTATGCTCTATCCTTGATTCAGCAAGCTCTTTAGGTACGTTGTCACCCGTTAAGGGTCTAATCACGATGATAGAAGGACATTGTGGGAATGAACGCCTAAATCAGATCCAACTCTATTGCTCGTTTCACCGCCGCCCGACGATTAGTGACATTGAGTTTGCTGTAAATCCGCTTGGTATGGGTGCGCACGGTGCTCAAAGCCACAACCAATTCACGGGCAATTTCGGGGCCAGACAGCTCGGTATTGAGTAATCGCAGCACTTCTAATTCCCGTTGGCTGAGGGGTTCGATGAGGGATGGGGGAGCGGAGCCCTTCGACAAGCTCAGAGGCACGGGGTTTGAGAAGGGTGCTTTGGATTGCTGTCCCCAGGATGCCGCAGCAGTTAACAGCCGTTGGGTATAAGCAGGGGTGATGTTGCGAGTCTTGATCGCCTGCAGTAGCCGCACCATCGGGGCTCCACATTCGGCAAAGAGGCGCACATAGCCCTCCGGTTCCGCTAGGGTCAGGGCGCGTTCTAGCGTCGGGATTGCCCCTGTTAAATCCGCTTTTGCCTCATACGCCAATGCTTGGACGACCAGAATTTCGATGATGCTGCCTGTGCGCTCCTGAGCTTCGGCGGCCGCCAGCAATCGAGTTAGGAGCTCCAGCGCCTGATGCATTAACGCGTCTGTGCCGTCGCGCCGATACTGAGCGATCAGGATTTGTGCCAGGGTGAGATGCTCATACTCTTGTAGATAGCTCAGCTCATCGTCTACCGAAAGAGTGCTATCGCTCACCCAGTTCAGTGCTTCAGTCAGCCGCTCCTGGCGGAGCCACAGCCGTGCCCGCAACGCCGCGATCGGGCGCACATTGGGCACGGGCATCGGCGCTTTGTAGTAGAGCTGTTCCGCCTGGTGCAACTGATCAAGGGCTGTTTCCACATTGCCCTCAGCGGCGGTCAAGCGGGCCTGCACCACCCGCCAAAGAAATTTCGCCCCCGATAGCGACGCCTGCTGACGGAGGGTTTCACCGCTTTGCCACAGTTGGCTGGCCGCCGCTAGGTCGCCCTGCTCGTAATACGCCTCGCTCAAGGCCAAATACAGTTCTGGCGTGCCGGGCAACACCGGGTCGCCCTGCTCTGCCGCCAACTGCAAAGACTGCTCACAAATCTGAATGGTTCGGTGGAGCCGTCCCTGGGCCAGGCTCATCTGCGCCAGGATCAAGGTGCCCCCAATGGCGATCTGAGGCAGGCCCATGTGCTTAAAAATGGCCAGCCCCTCAGCAAAGGAGTCATAGCCTGCTTCGGGCTTGCCGTCGGTCCAGTAGGCCAGCCCCAGTAGGGCGACGGTGGTACCGCGCTCGTATTCTTCATCTGCTGGCAACAGGGCGAGGGCCTGCTGAGCGTAAGTCACCGTGCTCGGCACATCCCTCAGTGCAGTCGCCCGATAGGCGCGGGCATTCGCGATCGAAGCCGGTAAAGACTGCAGTTGGGCTTCATCCGTGACCACCACCGCTAGCGATTCTGTGGAATCGGCAATGACGGCCAGGCATCGTTCGGCATCTTGGAGGCGGGACTCAGCGGCGTCTAGCTGGCCATCGTTTAGCAGCACCAGGGCATAGACCACGCTGAGAACAGGCCGATGTCGAATCAAGGCATCAGGCAGAGATGTGATCCAGCCGAATACCGTGGTTTCTCGCTGCCGCCGCCGCATCGTTGGCCACACTTGTTCGATGAGACCGGCCGCCCGCTCAAAATCTGGGGCCGCTAACGCATGACGAATCGCCTCAGCATACAGATCGTGCTGCTCATACCAGGCACTCGCTCGTTTGTGCAGGTGGGGGATGCGCGCTGGTGACTCTGTCAGGGCATGCGCCTGGAGCACATCGGCAAACAGGTGATGATAGCGGTACCATTGTCGCTGGTTGTCTAGGGGAATGATGAACAGGTTGCCCCGTTCTAAGGTTTCCAGCATGGCCTGGCCATCGGTTTGATGAGTAACGGCATCACAGAGATCACTGGTCAACCGTTCCAAAATGGCAGTTTGCAGCAAAAAGTGACGGACACGTTCCGGTTGTCGCTGGAGGACTTCTTCTAACAGATAGTCCACAATGTAGCGATCGTCGCCAGAGAAAGCCGTGATGAAGCCTGACAGATCTTCCCGTCTTTGCATTGATAGCGCCGCCAGCTGCAGACCGGCGATCCAGCCCTCAGTTCGTTTTTCCAAAGCGGCCACATCCGCAGCCGAAATCGTCAACCCCATCACCTGGTTGAGAAAAGCCGCCGCTTCCTCCGGTGTGAACCGCAGGTCGCTCACCCTGAGTTCGGTCAAGTCTCCGTAAGACCTCAACCGCGCTAGAGCTAAGGGCGGGTCGGCCCGGCTGGCGATGATCAAATGCATCTGGGGCGGCAAGTGGCTGAGTAAAAAGCCGATGCCGTGGTGAATAGTCTCGGTCTCGATCGCATGGTAGTCATCCAGGATCAGCACAACCTCTGCTTCTACAGCAGTCGCTTCATTGAGTAACGTCATTAAGACCGACTCAATGGGAGGGGGCTGGGGTGATTGCAGTAACGAGAGCGATCGCGTACCGATGCTTGGGTGAATATTCTGCAGCGCGGTGATCAAATAAGTCCAAAAAACAGTTTGATCATTGTCACTCGTATCTAAGGAAACCCAGGCAATGGGTCTCAAGGGAAAAGAGGTTACCCATTCTGCGAGCAATGTGGTTTTGCCAAACCCTGCTGGGGCTGAGACCAGGGTTAATTTGCGTTGTGGGTTGATGAGATCGATCAGCCTGGGGCGTGAGACCAGGTCAGCAGACCATTGGGGGCAATAGAACTTGGTCGCCAGTAGGGGGAAGTCTGAAGTGGTCGGTCTCACCGAGGCAGTCATGGATCTATAGTCATGCTTCTAAAGACCGTATGCAATCCTGGAGCCCCTAGGGGGCCATTTCCATCAAGATACTAGCGAAGTTGTAGAGCAACGGTTTCAAGAAGGCAAACAATACAGGGTGATGCCATACTTCACCACCGTATAACGGTGCCCCTACGGCCCTTCCTCAGTCGCGACACAGAGGGGTATCAATGTAAGGCGGGACAAAGGGATACCTGGTGCAACGTATCAATAAGCACTCTGTTGGGAAGAGATAAAAGGCTCTGCGGCAGCGCCCAGAGCCCGGTATCGTTACCGATACGAATTCAAAACGGCAACAATGACCTCTACTGTACGAGAGCGGCGACAACAGATGGCCGATTGTCTGAAAACGCAAGGTCGAGCGGTGCTCAGTGCGACAACTGAGACGACAGAATTGAGCCGCAGCAGTGTTCATCGCCATCAGCAGTCGCTAGTGCGGGCTGAGCAATATCGTGGGAAACAACGGTGGGGTACAGCTGGCTGGTGCGCCGGGGCATCGCGGTGGTGTATCACTTTGGGATTAAGCATGGGGTCGGGACAGAGAGCCTATTGGCATTTTTCAAAGCGATTCATCTGGACACCCATATGGGCAGTTCGGCCACAGCAGTTCGGCGGCTCAAACATCATCGGGTGGAGGCGGCTATCGTTGAGTACGGCAGAGCTTAAGCTGAGGACTGCCAACCGACTGAGGGCCAAGGGGTCTGGTTGGGGGTCTGGGGGCCGATGAACCCTTTTTTGGTTACCCACCTTGGTCTTGATGGAGTTGGCCAGTGGCTTTATTTTCACCGAAGTCGAAACAAAAGAGCGCACCTACAGCAACCTGGAAAACGCAGCTCCCACCAGAGTGGGAATCAGCCGGAAGGCGGTGTCATAGCTTGGTCAGGAACGCGCCTCGTTGCTGACCTCTTTGAGTCTGTCTAGAGTACCTTTACAGAGTTACCGATGCCTAGACGGTCTTCTTCGTCATAACAGCCCCATCCCTGGCACGGTCAACCTGTCCCGGCTTAAGTTGATACCCCAACTCTAAACATCAGTGGGCCGCAGTTTATCCATCTTCAGCCTGTCTAAATAGCGTTCTTCAATCACCTTTGAAGAATTGCCGACCCACCGGGCAATGGTAGTAGACGAGTGCCCCGCTAAAGCCTGCAGGGTGATGAACGTATCTCGGCAGTTGTAAGGGGTCATCGTGGCCCTCTCCTTTTCGTTCAATTCCAATGTGGTTGTCACGGTTGACCAGGCTCGTTGGTGGAAGTTTTTCTCGCTGATGATGCCACCTTTGGGAGCGCGAAACACTAAATCCTCTGGTTGGCATTCATCAGGCTTAATCGATAGCAGCAATTCCTGCAAACGCACAGGGCAGGTGAACCAGCGTCTGACACTGGTTTTAGTTTCTTCGCGGCGTTCCTTCTTGCCGGACACTTCCACAATGCTTTCGTGGAAATGCACTTTGCTGCAATCATCCGCTACGCTACCCCAGCGCAAGCCAATGGCCTCACAGGGGCGGCAACCTGTCCAAAACAGGAATTTCACAAAGGGTGCGTAGTGCTGATACGTCATGCCTTTGCCCTGATGGGCTTCAAAGGCTTCGATAATGCGATCGCGCTCCTCCACGGAATAGGCCACAGGTGGCAGCGGCTTGGTTGGATCCAAAGCAAGATACATACCTTGGAAAGGGTTACTCGCCACCAGCTTATGCTGGATTCCCCAGTTGCAGGCGGCTGACAGCTGCATCAGGGTGCGGCGAGCCTGGGATTGGGTGGTGGCTTTGAGCAATTCTTGACGGAACTTGAGCGGGTTTACCAACCCATCTGTCTTACACCGACCGATATGAGAGGTAACAGGATTGTAGGTGCCGTTGATCGTCTTGGGAGAAGCGTTAGGCGTCAGGTACTCCACGTAGCGTTCCCAGAGCGTCAGCAGTTTAGACCCTGATTTGGCGACCTTGCCAAGCGACCCAGAAGTGGGCTCGTGGCTACGAATCTTGTACTTCTGGTAGGTCGGGTCAAACTCACCGTACTCGATATCTCGCTGTACCTCGAAGGCTTTATCCTGGGCCGTCTTTCGATTGAGCGGCGTGTTGGATAGGCCTAGCGATACAAAATGGCGTTTCTCCCCGTGGGTGAAGACCAGCTGTAACCGGTTGTTGGAGCTACGGATTGTGACGGAGCCTGACTTGGCTTTCCGATGCCTGCGGGTGGTGGTCGAAGTCATGGCGCTTCCCCACTGGGAATCGAGGATTGAGTGCATTGTACTTTATCTCAATCTTTATCTCAATCTGGGTGTTAAACCTGCCTAATTACCACTAAAAATACCCAACGCGATTTGAGACCTGGTAGAGCCGAGAACCCCAAAACCCTTGTTAGATGGGCGAAACGCCTGTTTTTACTAGAAGCCGATGGCGGGATTTGAACCCGCGACCGCTCGATTACGAATCGAACAAGAATTGCCTTTTTGCAAGGGTTTTAAAGAATTTAAATTAGCTTAAACCCAGCTTACACCCAAACAGGATTCTTCCCCTATTTATCAGCCAATCTTGTTACTGCCAACAGGCATTGCTGGCTCCTATAAACGCTCAAAGCATTGTCTAGAGTAAGGTTATGGACGATTGCTTCTGAGGCTCCTTCACAAGCAACCCCACTCTTTCAGAAAGGCCAGCTTCAGTGCGAAGATCGTCTCCTAGATAGTGGTAGAGCACTTGACCGACGATCGAGTGGTCATCAGTAATTTGCTGCGCAAGGAGTAGGATTATGAGGCTTCAGCCAAGCTAAGCCCCCAAAATGCCTCAGTTACCCGAATCACAATCTGTATTGAACCTTTCTGAATTACAGAAGGGCTTACCAGCTATTACCCCGGCCTTTGGAGCCGCCCTCGCAGAAGCGGGTGCGATTTGCTTCAGTGAGCAGGGGCATCAGCCCGGCGTTGCCCTTGAGGTGGAAGGTAGCTTTTCAGGGGCCTTCGTGCTCTTGTGGCCCCAGGTCACCGATCAAATGCGTCGCTGCTGGAATGATCAGGATTACACCACTGAGCAGGGTGCCTATGGGGTGGCGCTGCTTTTGATCCAGAGGCTCACTAGCTTTACGGTTGTAGAGCGCTCGCGCCGAGGAACTGGCTTTGACTATTGGTTGGGGAATGTGTCCGATTCAGCTGATCTGCCTTTTGAGAAATCTGCTCGGTTGGAGGTGTCTGGCATTCGTCGGGGCGATCACCGCCAGGTTCGCTCCAGAGTTACACTGAAAGGGGCGCAGGTGCAGGCCGTAGACAGCCTCTCGCCAGCCTACATTGCGGTTATTGAGTTTAGTCAGCCTTTAGCCTGGATTGTAGAGCAATGAGTCAGGTTCAAGATATTCACCGGCAAGCAATGGATTTGGCGGAGCAGGCCGATCTTAAAAGACTGCGCGGAGATACGTCTCAGGTTCAAGAGCTGCTGCGACAGGCGTTGGAATTAGAGGCCGAGGCGGCGGACATGGTGGCCAATGATATGACAGCTGAGCCAACCCGCTCTGTCCTACATCGTAGTGCGGCAGCCCTAGCTGTCGAGTGTGGCGAGTTGTCCTTGGCAGAAAAACTAATCGCTAGGGCTTTGGCCGGTGCTCCTCCCTCGGATATTGCCGCAGAACTAAAAGACTTATTTATCCAGATCAACCTACGCAATTATCTCGATCGCCAAGGGGTGACGCTCACAGAAGATCAGTTGCAGCTTTTATCGGGCTGATTGAATGGCGATCGCCCTCAACTGGCCAACAACTCCCCCTGCCCGTGAAGGCGGTCGCACCACTGCTGAGCCAGTGCCGCCATCTCCTGGCGCTTAGCTTCATTGGCCCATAGCTCAGACCACCCCAGCTTCCACCGGCTCAGCAACCGTTGCAGGTCAACTAAGTCACTGGCAAACGCTATGTCGGTTTCCAGATTAATGCCCAGCACAGCCCACTCAATAAAGAACTGGCTCTCTCTTACCAAGTGCTGGGCCACCGACTCATCGGTGCCACTGCGAGCCAGCAGCTGAATGCGCGTCAAGTTCAGCGCCAAACTGTCGAGCTGTGTCGCCCGGTTGGCCTGGAGGTACTGCGCCTTGAGAATGTCCCAGTTTATTGCCATTGAACATTGCCCAACAGAGACTGCACAAGCTGGCGGATATCGTCCCGCATCGCTGGATCTTGGATCATCATTGAACGGTTGTTGGCGCTGGGGCGAATGTTGATCAGCGATTCATACCCTACTGTTTGGCTGAGCGGATACCAATCTGCACCCCAGATGTGGCGCTGCTGGCTGCCATCGCCTAGCAGAACAAGCTCACAGTCTGCGTGCAACTCGCCCCCTCCAGCCAGGATGCGGCGCTCAACATCTACCGCCAGTTTAATGTAAATTCCCAGCGCCTCTAGCATCTGACGCATCTGCTCAGGCTCCGCTCTCTGGCGAATGATGTGGATCATAACGCACTAGCTCATGGTGCTGAACAAGTGTACTGCTATCTATCCTTTTCGGATACACTCGCTCCTTGGTCTATGGATTTGTCCAAGCTTTCGCCATCTTGCCGGAGCCAGGCTCCAAGCCGAGTCCTGATTTAGCAACAAAACTACTGCCGTTTACGCCGCTGATTGCTCAATAGACCTTGCTGATAGGTCTGGATGGCTTTTAGGTGAGCATTTGGGTTACCCCGATTCTGTACCCAATCCTTAAGCAGGTCCAGGTTATAGCGCACACAGCGACTATTAATCCTGACCCAGTGGACCCCCTCAATCCACTCGCCATTGAGGCGATATTTCTTCAACGTCGAACCACTCAGGCTCAGACACTCCGAAGCCTGACGCTTATTGACAAAGAGCTGCATCACTCCAACCCCTGACTAAAGTACTGGGACACAATCCCTGGAGGGTGGGTAGAACCTGATTTGAAAAACTCTATGGATAGAGATGGTTAGAACAGCTAAAGACAAGCTGTCCTATTCCAACTCCATCCCGCTTTGCCGCTGTGGTCTGGGTCTGGCCACCAACGGCTGAGCCGACGGCGTCACCCGCAATTGCTGCAGCATCTTAATCACCGTTCCCTTGGCATACTGCGTCATCGGCGCAGCCGGTACTCGATTGTGATGGATCTGGTGCTGAATGTACGGGCTCTGAAGCAACAGCACCGCCACCTCTTTTGGGGTAAACCCCGCCTTGAGGCCTTGGAGCGCTACTGCATCATCCAGCTTGATGGCGGCCCAATCATTGTCCGCAAACCGTTGATAGAGTCTGGTGTAGTCGAGGTCCTCCTCGCCAATCACCTCTCGCGCCAGCGTCAGGTATTGCTGCCGGGCTTGATGTCCTGCCTCAGTTTCCGGAGTTTTGGGAGTTAGTTCCATCGTCATCCTACTTAGCTGGAGAGGCGGTTAACCCGGCAAACATGGCATCATCGACACCCACGCCTTCGAGCGGAGCAGGAGTGGCAGATCCACCGGATGGGTGACGCTGAGGCATCGCAATCGCCCCCGACTCCACCAGATTCAACATAGCCGCTGTCACCGCCTGCTGAATCATTTCCTGCAACTGCTTGTCTTGAGACATGCTCTCCGTCTTGGGCGGCTCTACCCCAAAGGTGCTGCTAATCAGCGCCATCTGATGGGCTAACGCCTCCATCGCTTCTCGGGCCAGGGCCTGGAGGTCTTCCTCGGTGGCATCGGTACACGCCTGGTAGGCAAACGGCTTCCAAAACGCCGACATCGCATCTAACCCCTTGTGCTTACCTTCTCGGCTCGACATCAGCGGATTGTCGATCAGGTAGCGAAATACCACCCCAATCGCCATCTCCCGGTCAGCATTGTAGGCAAACTGAATGCGCTGGCGGTCGCTTTTGGTTCCCGTCCCGGCTTTGCGTGGCATGACCGTCTCCTCTAGGTGGCAACCGGCGTCGATGAGCCGATCAGTCCTAAGAATAAACCATAACCATCCGCCATTCGACCGGCCAGGCTGGGATTCTGGCTAAATTCAGGCAGAGAGCTAACCACATTGGTTAAGGCGGTGTCGGTACCGTCGATGAACTCTACTCGCCCCAGCGATCGAATGTCGTCAAAGAAGTCCACCAGCGGCTCATAAATGATGCGAGAGGCTCCACCACTGATCACCACATCTACCGAATGCTCTGTCATCCGCTTCAGCAGGTTATCGCGCAGATAGGTCATCACAGCTTTGCGGTAGAGGGTTTGAACGGCAGAAACAGCCTCTG